>DATIBM010000259.1:0-2914 GCA_035457545.1 Nitrospiraceae bacterium | reverse complement strand
GGAACATCCGGCCGCATGGCCTCACCCTTGCTTTCCTGTGGTAAATGAGAGTAGGCATAGCCGGTTAGGATCTTCTGACGGCACATCATAATGTCGTAATGGAGGTTTTAGATGCATAAAGAATGGACGTTGCGTTCAAGGAATAGGGGTCTCGCCATCGTCACCGCCGCTTTGATGATCGCCGCCTGCGCCGGTCCCTCGACCTCCAGGACCGGGTCCGTACACGACATTAGAATCGCTGAAGGACCGGACCCCGCTGACTTGATCGTGCAGCCGGGGGACGAAGTGCGGTGGGTCAACGCACGGACACTTCCGGTCAGGGTCGATCTGATCAACGTCCCGCCGGACGGCCTGTCCTGTGAACGAGGGTTCTCCAATTTCTTCGCCAGCATCCAAGAGTCGGCCACGATCAAGCCGAATCATACGACCAGCGCCTGTTTCACAAAGCCCGGCGTGGTCAATTACAACCTTCGAATGGAATCGGCGTTGCCGGGTGGAAACGTGGTCGTGCCCGGCGTCATACGAATTGGCGGCAAGCCCTAAGCATAATTCTGACGCCCATCGACGACCGCGCCGTCTTGGCTTAGGAGAGAGGGTGAACGGCCGGCCGTGCTTACCATCGGGGTCTGCTCATGTAAGCAAGAGCCTGAAGAAAACCATGGAAGGGAGCCTGTGATGCGACATCACCTACTGGCAAGCGCCATGCTCATCCCGCTGCTGGCGGCAGGCTGCGTGAGCACTGAGACCCATACCAAGACGGTCGAAGAGTTGGAGGCGGTCAAGAAAGCCGGGGCGGCCGGACTGGAGGAAGCCAAGAAGCAAGCCGACGCGCGGATCCAAGCCCTGGAAGAGGAAAAGGCCAGGCTCGCGCAGGAACTCTCGGCTGAACAGACGGCCGGCAACCGGACGCGGCAAGCACTCGTCGCCTCCAACGAGAACCTGAATCGAGCGCTGGCGGCTCAACGCCAGCGCGAGGAAGAAGCGGGAAAGCTGCAAGAAGATACCAGGCAAGCGCAGATCACAGCCGGAGAATTGCGCCGTGAGCGCGACCTGCTGCGGGTGAAATCCGACGACCTCGAGAGAAAACTCCAGACGGCGCAGCAGGAACAGGCCGCCGCATCAAAGGCGGTGACCGAGGCCCATCAGCAGATCGCCGCACTCGAACGGGATAAGGAGCGAGTGGAGGCGGCGCTAAGGGAGGCCCAGAACACCGCGCGCGACTTACAGACGAGGTTGCAGTCCGAGCAGAGCCAGGTCGCCGCGCTCCAGCAGGACAAGCAACAGCTCCTCGGCGGCACCACGACGGCACAGGAGGAGATCGCCAAGCTTCAGAAACGGGCGGGCGAGCTGGAAACCGACGCCGCGCGCGTGAAAGATTTGGAAGGACGGCTCTCCGAGCGCGATCAACAGATCGGCACGCTGCGTCAGGAAGCGGCGGACCGGAACATGCTCGCCGCTAAAGCGGCCTTGCTGGCGGAGGAATTAGAGAAGAGCACGCAGCGCATCTCGTCCTTGACCGGCGAACTGGCGGGGCTCGGAGAAGAAGCGGCGCATGCCAAGCAGGAACGCGAGCAATTGGCGGCCAAACTGGAGGAAGAACGGAAGCGGCTTCAGGCCCAAGAGGCCGAGAAAGCCCACCTCGAGCAGGACCGGGCGGCGAAGGAAGCGGAGATTGAGCGGCTGACCCGCACCCATCACGATCTGACCAACTCGCTCAAGGCTGAAATCGAAAAGGGCGATATCAAGATCAAGCAAGTCCGCGACCGGCTGACGATCAACATGGTGGACCGGGTCCTGTTCGATTCGGGGCAGGCCCAGGTCAAACCGGCCGGACTGAAAGTGTTGAAGCAGGTTAGCGACATCCTCAAGAAGGTAACCGACAAGCAGATTCGCATCGAGGGCCATACGGACAATGTGCCGATCGGCGTGAAGCTGAAGGAGAAGTTCCCGACTAATTGGGAGCTTTCCACCGCCCGGGCGACCAGCGTCGTCCGCTATCTGATCGAGGAGGGCGGCGTCGACCGGATGACACTTGCTGCCGGCGGGTATGCCGATACCAGAGCGGTTGAACCCAATGACACGGAAGGCGGCAGGACGGCCAATCGGCGCATCGAAATCGTGCTGTATCCCAAAGATCTGGCTGATATGGTCCGGCCTGTTCAGGAGCCGTCACTGAACTCCCGATGAGCGGTCTTCGCCGGCGGAAGATCAAGGAGCGGCCCGTTCCACCTTGTCGGTCGTCGCCTGCTCAACAAGGCTAGACGGCGCGCGAGGGTCAGCACGGGTTTCCTTCCGGCCTTTGGCCTTTCGTCGGCGGGGGAGTATTGAACGGTAGCGTGATCGGATTGGCGCGGAGAACAGGCGCCTGCCCAAACAGCACTTCGGCAGGCACTTTCACCAGGAAGGCATCCAAGCGATCGCTGCCGAGGTTCGACGTCCACAAGAAATATCTTCCGGTGATATCCAGATTCCCTTTCGGCATCTTCCCATAGTCATCGCCCCCGCCGGCGGCATTGAGATCCGACATGACCGGTGCGACGACCAGACGGTTCCGTGAGCCATCCAATCGAAAGCACACCACTTCATTTTGGGCGAAGGGGTATCGGTCGGCGTTGCTTCCGCAGGCATATTGGTCTGATGCCGGGGCCCCGGGTTTCGCATTAGTATGGGACAGGTGGTTCGCATGATCGATAGGCCAGTCAAAATTATAGTGGACTACCGGTCCCAGTGAGGGTGACGGTTCGAGGTTCCAGAGGATCGTCGCGCAGGGGAGCGGATGAAAGTTGTCCGCGCCCAACATATAGCCGTATCCCGTATCCATATGCCCCAGAGTCGTATAGGGGCCCTTCAGCCGCGTCTCTTGCCCCGTGGAATTGTCGAAGATCCGATTGGCGATGTCGAGCCTGACGCCAAG
>DATIBM010000258.1:0-9823 GCA_035457545.1 Nitrospiraceae bacterium | reverse complement strand
ATATATTCCTGCGGTTTAGCAAGACAAAGGCCGCCACCATCCGCCGGCTTATTAAACGACTGGCGCAGGCTACCTACCGTTTAGAAGGGAAGGACTTTCATTATCTCGCCTCGGCGAGAGAACAGGCGCTCCTTGGCGATATGGTTCGGGATACTGCAATCGATGATCCTAAGAGGAAAACGTATATCATCAATGTGTACCTATCAAAGAAGGGGTACGATGCACTCCAGGTACCCGGTGCGAAGGTCCCACCTGATCCAAGCTTCAGAGGTGGGCTCGCTTCGTTCTTAAAGGCCCTCAGAAAACAGGGGAAGCTTCAGGACCCGACTAAGGATTGGGACAAGGCTTACAACAACATTCACGCGATGATTGCCATTGCGCATAACGAGCAGATACAGGTGAATGGGAAGAGGGTGGTCCTCAATGCCGATACCCTGCTGCAGGATCTCATCAATGTATTCACACCCTACGTCGTCACCATCGAAAAGGGGAAGGTCCTCTACAACTCGGACGATCGACGTACGAACGAGGTGATCGAGCACTTTGGATTTAGGGACGGAATCAGCAATCCGGTTTTTTTCATGGAAGAGTGGGAGAAGAGAAGATCGGAAGATATTAACCAACAGGTCGATAAATTCGATTCGGCCGCACCGCTGCGATTGGCTTTGGCAGAAGACCCCGGCTGTCGGAAGGGAGCCCAGGCATACGGAAGTTACCTTGTGTTCGGAAAGCTGGAGCAGAATGTGCGAGCTTTCGAAGACGACATCCAACAACTCGCGCAGTCACTGACCCCTAACCCCCAAATCGCCGATCCGAACGAACGGGTCAAGCGCGCGAAGGCACTCGTACTTGGACGTTACCAAGACGGAACTCCCATTACCCTTAGAGACAGAGATGGCGGAGTGCCCAATAAGCATGGCGGAATTGCCGCATCACCCAACAACTTCGACTTTTCTGACGACCCGTGGAGTCCTACTGGCGCAGGACGATGTCCCATTCATTCCCATATTCGGAGATCGAATCCACGAGGTGAGGCAGTGCGTGTTAAGGGCGAGGATTCGACACACAGAATCGTTCGGCGCGGGATTCCCTACGGTGATCGCGAGAAAGAACCAAAGGACGGTCCCACCCGAGCGGAACTACCGACAGGCGATGTTGGACTACTTTTCATGTGCTTCCAAGGGAGCATCGGATTCCAGTTCGAACACATCATTGATGAGTGGTGTCTCTATCCCGACCATCCGGACGCAGTCATGCGCGATTCAACCGGTGCGGGCACACACCGATCCAATTATTGGCCCACACAGTGGCATCTAAATCGTGACGGGGGAATAAAGTCCGTAGAGTGTCCATTTCCAAAGCATGTGTACCTCAAAGGCGGCGAATATTTTTTCGCTCCCAGTATCCCCTTCTTAAAGTCACTATAGATTGTCTAGTGGGAACCGCTGCATTAAGGAGGAGGCTCTACAGTCGGATTAGAAACATACCACTTCACACAGTCTTGCCAGATGACGACATCCTCTTACAGTTCGCCAGCAATGGCAAGGCTCACGCCTCGAAGGTTCCTTATGAAGCAACTGCCTACTAGCATAGACCGGAACGTGGCGAGGTCAGACTGCTGGGAAAGGCTCGTGCTTTCTGTTACGTAATTAGGTATACTACGCGCCGAACCCCGTGAGTCCCTATCGCCCGTCTTGCCCAGGACCGCGCGTGATCGTTCCGCTGGCCTTGCTCGGCCTTCTGCTGGTTGTCGTGCTCGCTTCGCCGCTCAGCGCCTCGGCCCAATTGGACGCGCCGGCCGGTTCCGACCGGCGCGACCAGCGCGTGGCGGAAGGCACGCTGGACATCTTGAAAGAGGAAGAGACGGTCGTCACGGCGAGCCGCCACGCCCAACGGATTTCCGAGGCGCCGTCGAACGTCTATGTCATCACGGACGACGACATCCGGATGTCCGGCGCCCCGGATCTTCCCACCGTGCTTCGTCGCGTGCCCGGACTCGAACTGATGCAGATGTCGGCCTCGGAATTCAACGCGAGCGCCCGGGGCAACAATCAGACGGTCGCGAACAAGCTGCTGGTCTTGATCGACGGGTACGAAAGGCTCACCGGCAGGCCAAACGGGGTCGTCTTGCACAACCGCCACAATACGACTAGGGCCGAACGGCTCTGGACACCCAGGGCATTGCCAAATGGACCTAACGTGTTTACGTATAGCGCCCTCATGATTGGTCCTCGCTATCTGTGGACGGGTTGACTGCCCTCGGTACCCGATGGAGTAGACAGGACAGCATGGGTGATGCGTCCATGAACCGCATGGCGGGAGGGAGCGGCGCTTTCACCCACCTGCAAGGCGTGCCGATCACTTTCACCCATCACCGCAGGACGGATGGTCGTTGCACCAAACTCTTCCAATCGTGGAGGTGAACCATGAAGCCATTCCTCGTAATGTCCGTCGCGATCGGTGCCGTACTGGCATGGCCGTGGACTCTCGTGTGGAGTGCCTGCACGCCGGCCGGCAACACTGCCGATGAGAGGGCGCTCCTCACCGCTCTTGAGGGGGCTATCGAGGGCTACAATCACAAAAATAATGACGAGATCAACAAGCATGTCACCACCGATCTGCACACGAAGCGAACCGACAACCAAGCGACAGGAGACACCAAGACCGAGGATACTCATTCCAGCGATGATTACGGACAGATCAATGTCCGCGACTGGAAGAGATTCGACGGGCACAAGGTGAGTAACTGCCGGGTCTCCAACATCAAGGTGGCAGGAGCCACAGCCGGCCTCGATGTGCAATACGACTTTACGTTTACCAAGGACAACAAACCGCCGGATGGGAAGCACGATGGCAGCACGGTGCCCATGAAGGGGAAGCTCAAATACAAGAAAGTGGGGAATGCTTGGAAGATCAGCGATATCGATGTGTCGAATACGAACTATCCGAAGAAATAGGCCGCCGCAGCCCCTGATTGAGAGGGCCTGTCATGATTCGCTGGCGGACAACCGCCCGAAATACGATTGGCATCGCGCGCCGCCTTCCACTTATAGATAGACGGCGCGCAGGACTCTTGCAGAAATCGTCATGAACGTCTTGTCTCAGGGTATACGTGGAGGCCCGCATCTCCTGTCCGTGCGAGATCACTTTCGCCAGGGAGAGTAGGTGATGCCATGCGTCAGCCACACAAGTTTCCATCCATCGGAAAAGCCATCGCTCCCAACTTCCGACCCGTCGCTCGGATGAATCGATTGATCCCTTCGAAGCGATACGTGTATGGCCTTGTGCTGCTTGCTCTCATCTGGACAGCGCCTCCATCCCGAGCGGAAGACGGCCTGCCTCCGGAGATGGAAATTCAGCGGGAGGAGGAAGAGGTCATCACGGCGAGTCGCCGCCTCGAGCCGATTTCGAAAGCGCCGGCCAACGTCTACGTGATCACCGACGACGACATCCGGCAATCCGGCGCTCCCGATCTTCCGACGGTGCTGCGCCGCGTGCCGGGCCTCGAAGTCATGCAGGTGACCGGAGCCCAGTTCAATGTGAGCGCCCGGGGCGACAATCAAGCGGTCGCGAACAAGATGCTGGTCTTGGTGGACGGCCGATCGATCTATGTCGATATCAGTGGAGAGGTGTTCTGGAAGGCGATTCCGGTCACCCTCCCGGAGATCAAGCGGATCGAGGTCGTGAAGGGTCCGTCATCGGTCCTCTACGGCTTCAACGCGTTCGACGGGATAATCAACATCATCACGAAGTCAGCTAAAGAGATTAACGGCACGATTCTGCAATTTGGCGGTGGGGAATATGGGACGATTACGAGTTCCGCCGTTCACGCCGGCACAGCCGACAAGTTCGACTATCGTCTGTCGGTCGGCCACGACCAGAACAACCAATGGCGCGATCGCAACGCGTTGGCGTTTCGCAACAACAAGTTCAATGTCAATATGAACTATCACCTTTCCGGCGAGTCACGCGTTTTCCTCGAAGGCGGATTCAACGATGTGAACCGGTTCGACGGGAACTTCACGGAGACCGTGACCCCGACCCAACCATTTTCTGACGGATACGCCCGCGCCGGCTATGAGCGAGGGGATTTCTTTGTGCGCGCCTTTTTCAGGCGCGTCTCATTCGAAGCGGACGTGGCAACCAATCCGGTCCTGGCTCCATTCCTTCGCGTGACTGATGTAAACGGCAACCAGAAACAGTTCACGGACACGAACACCTATGACATCGAGGCCCAACACACCCTGCATTGGGGGAAGCTCAATTCCTTGAGTTATGGGGTCAACTTCAGACGCAATACCCTCAACAGCAGTTGGGCCAACGCCGGGCATGAAGACCGTTTCGGCCTCTATCTCCAGGACGAGTTCCGGCCGCACGAGACCTTCACGGTGGTGGGGGGAGTCCGGTACGATATGAACAGCCTCATTAATCCGACCGTAAGTCCTCGCCTCTCCCTGATCTATCGGCCCTCGCCCGATCATTCGTTCCGAGCGACCGCGGCCGTGGCCTATCGTTCGCCGCAGTTGGTCACGGAACAATTCCGCGCGCAATCGACCGTGACGTTGCCGACCATCATTCCCGGTTTTCAGTTCACCTCCGTCAATCCTCTGCTCGGCTCCCAGAATCTCAAGCCGGAACAGATCATTTCCTATGATGCAGGCTATCAAGGATGGTACCTGAAGCATACTCTGAGAATCCGGGCCGACATTTTCTTCAACCACATTTCCGATTTGATCGGAACGTCCAATGCCGATCTATCCAATCGCGGGGGCAGCGCCGACATCTACGGCGGCGAGGCCGGCTTCGACTTCGACCTCACCAAATGGTTGAGCATTTTTGGGAATTTCTCCTATCAGGAGATCGGCCAAACCTTCGGAGACGACACCCGGCGCGGCGCGCCGCGGTTCAAGATCAACGGCGGAGCGCGGGCCGACTTCGAGAACGGACTCAACGGCGAGGTGGCGATCTTCCATGTGGGATCGGCCACCTATCCCGTCAACACAACTTTTTCCGATTTCGCACTGGGATTCCCTCCGTTCATTCCGCCGGTGATCGCTCCCTCCGCGGTTCCGGTGGAGCGTGTGAATCACTATAATCTGCTCAATATACGAGTGGGTTACCGGTTCTGGAAAGACAAGGCGGAAGCCGCGGTCAGCGTCTTCAACGCGCTGAATGACCGGCATCGGGAACATCCCTTGGGCGACCTCATCGGCAGCCGGGTCATGGGCTGGCTCACGTTGAAGCTCTGAGGCTGGCCGCGGCCACGATCGCACGACAGCGCTGAGCGGCCCCGCCCCTGCCATAACAGGCTCCTGGGAGCCGCACAGCCTAGCCCTCATCCGGAGGCCGTGGTATAGTGCCGGGCCTGCATGGCTCGTAGGTCCAAACTAGGCTTGATGGAACCCAGAGATCGCGGGAGGTTGGCACCTCGCCACCTCAAGGGCACAGTGGCCTTGCTGCGACTGATACTCATACTGGGCCATACCTATTCATTTGCAGACAGCTCACGTTCACAGTCTGACCCCTCTCTCACAACGCCGACCCATACGACCGTGGAGGTGTCCGGAGACACCGTTACCGTGAGGTTCGGCCCGATCGATCTTCCGACGGGACACGATGGCGATCTGGCCGCCTCGCTTCCCAAGCACGTCTTCCAACTTCCGCGAGATATGTATCTGACCGGCTACAAGGCCGCTCTCTTCACAGAAGACGGCACGCCGTTGCCGAGGGAATACCTGCACCACATCCTGATGATTAATTTGAGCAGGGAGAGTCTTGCGTGCCCGGGAGAAGTCTATTTTTTCGCCGGGGCCGGCCTGGAGATGTCCGAGGCCACCTTCCCCTCCGGCTACGGGGTTGAGCTGAAGCAATCCGATCGGTTGATGGCGGTCGTCGGGTTCTACCATGAGGCTCCCCCAACCACGAAGGTCGTGGCGTCGTTGACCATGCAGATGGCCCCCGCCGGAGTCCGCCTGACGCCACTCGAGGTGTATCACATTGGAGTCAACACCGGTTGTTATACGAAATTTGCCGACCGCCCGGCCGGAGAGACGGATGAAGGCTTGCCGGTGCATCAGGGCATTCAGGTGAATCGCGCCCCTATCTCATTTCGGATCGACGGCTGTGTGAAGTATGCCTACCCTCACGCGCATGACCATGTCGTCCTCTTCGCCTTGGAGGACGTGACCCACCGCCGGACTCTGCTGCGCACCTCGCCCATGGTGAATCGAGACGGATCGCTGATGGGATTTGCGCCGCACCAGGTGTTTCAAGACTCATCAGGATTTCCCGTGACCACGCAGGGGCAGTATGAAATGATCATGATTCATCATCGCCCGCTCCAAGACCAGGGCTCCCGCTTCGGGATGGCCAACTATATTCTCTACCTGACGCCGGGACCCTGTCCGCAGGATGGCGTGCAGCCTCGGGACGTGAGCGACAACCATCTCACCAAAGACCCGGTGCATGCGCTCGATCGCTGATCGCCGGAGACATCGGGCCGGAGGGTCGCTATGCGGGGTCCTCATCGCGTTCTTGGCCATGGTTGGGATCAGCGCCATGTCGTCCGCCGCATGCGCGGACGGAGCGGGGGTCGATTCCGGGGAAGGCGTTGAGGCCCCGCAATTGCTCAACCGCATTCCCGCCTCGGTGCGGTTTGATGCGACGGCCTTGACCGTCACAGTTGGGCCGGTCGATATAGGCCAGGAGGCTGATGCAGCCGCGCATGCTCCTCTCCCGGCCTTCAGTTTCGTCGCCCCCGCAGATCTGACGATCGTCGGCTATCGTGTTCACGTGCGAACCCGGCAGGGATCCCCCTTGTCTCGCGCCTACCTTCATCACTTCTCCATCCTGGATCCCACTCGCTCCAGCACCTTCTGCGAAGGGGCGCCCTATCTCTTGGTCGGGTCCGGAGTCGAACAGACGGAAGCGAGGTTTCCCGCCGGATACGGCCTTAGGGTCAAGAAAGGGACCGGGCTCTTGGCCGTGGCGGCCTTCTATCATGGTGCCGCGCCTTCGAGCGATGTACTGGCCGAACTCACCATGTTCCTGGCCCCTCAGGGGGCCCACATCGAACCGCTCGACACCTATCTCGTGAGCGTGACCTCGGACTGCTATACGCGCTACGTCCGGACTGCGGACGAGACCGAGGAAGGGGCTCGCCTGCGACCTGGCATCGCGACAAGGTCCGTTGCCGTTACCTTCCCATTCGAGGCCTGTATCAAATATGCGTACTCCCATCTCCACGATTTTGCCGCGCTCCTGACGCTCAGCAATCAGAGTCGGCGCCACACGCTCTTGCGAACGGTTCCCGATCTCACCCTTGACGGGAAGATGCGAGGCATCCCCCACTACCAAATCTATTCAGATCGCGGCGGGTTCCCGGTGATTCCGGAGGACCGATACGAGCTCAGCATGATCTATTACACACCGATTCAGATGTCGGCTCCGCGCTACGGAATGGGAATGTATATCCTGTACCTGACCCGCGGTCCCTGCCCACCACCGCCATGACCTGGCTGCCCCCCCATTGGTTCTGTCCTAGCCTCTGCAAGAACGTACTGACCATACATTTCACACTCTCCGATCTCGACAAGCGCTTATTTCTCGACTCCCGCCTCACGCACCACCACACTTGTTATCCGAATGGATACAGTCGTGGATCGGTTTGGATACAGTCGGCAGTCCGCTTATCCATTGAGACCTTCGTCTCTGACCGGGAGAGGGGGCTATCCCCTCAAACCACGCAGAATTCCTCAATTCCACTGGACGGGATTCGATCGGGAACCGATCTCTCCATTGGCACAGGTGTTGCGACACCACCCGGACATAGAGTCCACCATCTGTCGACTCCCGGCGGAAGGGCAATCATTCCGTCACACCGAACGGTGGGAGAGAACAGGGGAAGGCTTATGGATTCCGAATTGGTGTTTCTCGGTCTGTTGGCTGGAGTCGTAGGGTTGGTCTGGGTCCTCATGCTCTCGTTGTGGGAGGGACGACCTCGAAAGGAACGAGCCAAGACCCCGGCGGGTCTTCCATAGCAGAGATCGGTCGCGGCTTCGACGCCGCCCGATCGGCTTGATCCACAACCATCACGAGGGCTGCTTTGGAGGGATCGATCAATGGAAAACACGCTCATGCAGGCCAGGGCCGACCAGTTCATGACCTCCGGATCGACCGGAACGGATTCAGGTGACACCGCCTCGCCGGCAGAACCACGGCACTATCGGCGCGTGACGCTGAACCTGCCGGTCGATCTATTGGATCAGTTGAGAAATACCGTCTATTGGACGCCCGGCGTCACCTTGACGGGATTGATCAAGACCGCGCTCTGCGAATCCCTCGCCCGGATGGAGCAACGGCATGGACGGCCCTATCCGCCGCGCCTGGGCGAGCTCAAGTGCGGCCGACCTCGGAAGATGAAGGGCGGCTCCCGTCCTCTCTCGTCCTTTCCCGTTCCGGAGAGCCGGTTGGACTCGGTCGGCCACGGCCTTGAGGCGTAGGCCGGACTCGACCGGTCACGCTTGATCGGCGAACACCCCTGATCCCTCCTCCGCCGGAGCCGAAGCGGTCATGCATCCGTATCGGCTCCGGCCATCTCAAGCAGATCGGTCTCGACTGTATCCAAAAGTGAGAGGGCGCATCCGGCAACCGTATCCAGATGGATAAACGGCTTGATGCGCGCTCCGGTTCCTCGCCGGATTGGGGGTTTGACCCTCTCTTTGTAACCCCTTGTTTTTGGGCCAGTCTCTGGATTCCAGCCTGCTCCTCCCGTTTCTCGATCCGTAGCACGGCTTTTGCCCTAGGAAAGCGCACGCGATAGCAGGATTGGACTGCTCTGGCCTTTGAGATCCGAGAGATTCCGGGCCACGGATGTAGGGCGGACGCATCCTGTACCACCTCCGCTTGATGATGGCTCGGAACTGGGATCGACAGACCGGCGGGCGCAAGGAGACAGCCTCTCTGAGTTGGGCGTCCGCCGTAATCGCAGGAGTGGTCTCGATGGGCACTGCCGCTTCAGCTCTCGCAGGAGACGACCTGGCGCTCGTCAGCGAGGAGATGGCCCTCCTCAAGGACGATCGCGTCGTCACGCCCTTGCGACGCATTGCCTCGATCGCCGACTCGCCCTCCAACGTCTACGTGCTGACCGACGAAGACATCCGCCATTCCGGCGCGACCGACATCCCCACCCTGTTGCGCCGCATCCCCGGCCTCGACGTCATGCAGACCACCGGCGCCGATTTCAACGTGAGCGTGCGGGGCGACAACCAGGTCTTGGCGAATAAGCTGCTCGTCCTGATCGACGGGCGGTCGGTCTATGTGGACGTGCAGGGCACGATGTTCTGGAAATCCTTTCCGATCACCTTGCCCGAGATCAAGCGCATCGAAGTGGTCAAGGGACCGATCGAGGCCCTCTACGGATTCAACGCCTTCGACGGCGTCATCCACATCATCACGAAATCGCCGGAGGAGATGCGGGGCACCACGGTGCAAGTCGGCGCAGGCGAGCTGGGCACCGTGACCAGTGCCGCCGTGCATGCGGGCACGCAGGGCAAGTTCGGCTATCGCCTCTCAATCGGCGAAGATCAAAACCAGCAATGGCGCAATCGGGACGGGCTGGCCGCGCGCACCTATCGGTTTAACGTGCACACGACCTACGATCTCTCCTCCTCCGCCCGGTTGCTCGTATCTGGCGGACTGGCCGATGCGAATCGATTCGACGGCCCGCTCGCCGGCCAAGGCGCGAACATCCTCCAAACCGGCGTCTCGCTCCCCTATTCACAGATCGCCTACGAGCAGGGGAACTTCACGATTCGCGCCTTCT
>DATIBM010000257.1:0-6775 GCA_035457545.1 Nitrospiraceae bacterium | reverse complement strand
GAATCTTTCCCCTCCAAATAAACCGCCGTATGGCCAGGGAACTTCACGACGGTGCCAGTGGCGCGGAAGATATAGTCGTCCGGCACTCCCACAGGGGCGGTGTCCACGCGGGTGACATCCAAAATCGCGGGCGTCATCTGCGAGGCGACGAATCGATTCCAAATCAGCTTATAGAGATGGTAGACGTCCGGCTCCAGATACTGTCTGACGGACTCCGGATCGCGAAAGACAGAGGTTGGACGAATCGCCTCGTGGGCCTCCTGGGCCGCCTTCTGCGTCTTGTACACGTTCGGCGCCGCCGGCAGGTAGTCGGGCCCGAACCGTTCCCGGATCAGCTCCCGCGCGGCTTCCATCGCTTCCTGGGCAATCCGGGTCGAGTCCGTCCGCATGTACGTGATCAGGCCCACGGGCCCTTCCGAGCCGACCTCGATGCCTTCGTAAAGCTGTTGGGCCAGCGCCATGGTCTTCTTTGGCGTGAACCGCAGCTTGCGGGCCGCTTCCTGCTGAAGCCGGCTGGTAATGAACGGCGCGACGGGGTTCCGCCTCTTTTCCTTTCGCTCAACGGAACGGACGACGAATTCTCTTCCTTGCACGGCGGCGACCACGCGCTCCGCCTCCTGGGCCGAGGAAATCGACGCCTCCTGACCGTTGATCGAATGCAGCTTCGCGTCGAAGGCCGGGGGATTGGCGCCCTGGAGCGTCGCCGTAACGGACCAGTATTCTTCCGGCCTGAAGGCTTCCCGTTCTTTTTCCCGCTCGCAGATAAGCTTGACCGCGACGGACTGCACCCGCCCCATGCTGAGCCCCCGCCGGACCTTCTTCCACAACAACTGGCTCCCTTGATAGCCCACGATCCGATCAAGCACGCGACGGGCCTGCTGGGCGTTCACCAGCTTCATGTCGATTTGTCCCGGTGATTGGAGCGCCCGCTTGATCGCCGACTCGGTAATCTCGTTGAACAGCACGCGGAAAATCCGTTCGTTGTTCTTCTTCTTGGACTTGCCGCCGATCTCCTGTGCGATATGCCAGGCAATGGCCTCCCCTTCCCGATCGGGGTCCGGCGCCAGGTAGACCTTGTCCACTTCCTCCGCCTTCTTCTTGATGTCGGACAGGACCTTGGCCTTGCCCTTGATCGTGACGTAGTGCGGAGCAAACTCGCGTTCGATATCCACGCCGAGCTTGCTGGTCGGAAGATCCTTGACGTGACCGACCGAGGCCATGACCGTATACCCGCGCCCGAGATACTTGGTGATGGTCTTGGCCTTTGCAGGGGACTCAACGATGATCAGCGACTTGGCCATGCACACCCTTTTGCGTCGGTGTTGAACAACCGCCCCCTCAACAGGACTCCGTCCCTACCTTCTACTCCATCTTCCATGGTTCTCTCAACTATCTCAGGAGAAATAGTCCGGGTCATCGCACTCGGCGTCAATTATAACCGAAGAACAAATTGTCCGGGTAATTGTTGAATGAGCCCCTTCATCTCGAGCGAGAGGAGCGCGGCCGACACCGAAGCCGGACCAAGTCGGATCCGAAGCGCAAGCTCATCGATGTGAATCGGATCGGCCGACAGCGCCCCGATCACGCGCGCTTCGTCCGCCGACAACGGAAAGAGCGGCTTTGTGGACATGTTCTGCGGCGCGGCAAGCCGCCGGCGCATCGGCTCGTCCAATTGAGGCAACAGTTCATCGATCACGTCCTGCGCCGTCTCGACCAGCTTGGCCCCGTCCTTGATCAGCCGATGGGGGCCGCGACTGACCTCGGCTCGAACCGATCCGGGGAGCGCGAAGACGTCCCGGCCCTGTTCTCCGGCCAAACGCGCGGTGATCAACGACCCGCTGTCCAGCGCCGCCTCCGTCACGACGACGCCCAACGAGAGGCCGCTGATGATACGATTCCGTCGGGGAAAATGGTAGCTGTGCGGGGGAGCCCCGAGCGCCAGTTCCGACAGGACCGCGCCCTGTGCTTCGATGTCCCGGCGCAATTTTTCGTGCTCGGGCGGATAGGTCTGGTCGATCCCGCAGCCCAAGACGGCGATCGTTCGCCCGCCGGCCTCCAGCGCGCCACGATGGGCCGCCGCGTCGATCCCGCGGGCCAATCCGCTGACGATGGTGAACCCAGCCTGCGCCAGGTCGCGGCTGAGTTGTTCCGTGACGGCGCGGCCCTGCGGCGTCGACCGACGCGAGCCGACGATCGCCACGGCATACGCATCGGCGGGATCCAACCTCCCGGCCAGATAGAGCAACGGGGGAGGATCGGCAATGTGCCTGAGCCGTTCCGGGTATTCCCTGTCCAGACAGGAGAGCACGGTGATCCGAAGCCGATGGATCTGCGCGATCTCCCGCTCGATCTGCTCGGCTGTGCGGAGATCCACTCCGCGGACAATGGCGTCAGCCAGGGCCGGGCTGCATCCCCGTTCCCGTAACACGTCGGCCGCGGCTGAAAGGACCGCTTCCGGCGAGCCGAAGGCTCCGGCAAGTTGCACCAACGTCGCCGGTCCGATACGCTCGATGGCCCGCAGCGTCAGCCAGGCCTGCAACGACGCCTCGTTCACGGCCGGACCTGCGATGACGCCGCACGGCAACCAGCACGCATCCGATGGCTCAACGACGCCCCGTCGCCGGCGCCGTCAGAGTGTCGCGATGTCGAACTGCTCGATGTGCAGGCTGGCATCGGGAGTGACGATGATTTTGCACGAGGAAGCCCGCTCGAGTTCTTCCAATCCTTGCCGCTCTTGATCCTGAAGAACATCGGCGACGGCCGGATTGGCGCCCACCACGATGCGCTGGTGGTCCGGCGAACGCCCGAGCTTGCGCATTTCCTTGAAGATCTCATAGGCGACGGAGGTCGGCGACTTCGTGTAGCCCCTCCCGTCGCAGTAATGGCAGGGCTCCGACATCGCGCGCAGCAGATCTTCGCGGACCCGCTCGCGGGAAATTTCAATCAATCCCAGGTCGGAGATCCGGGAGATCCTCGTTCTGGCCTTGTCGGCGGACATCGCATCGACCAGCGCATGGTACACCTTGTCCCGATTGCGCTCCCGTTCCATGTCGATGAAATCGACGATGATGATGCCGCCGATGCCGCGCAACCGAATCTGATAGGCGATCTCCTTCGCGGCTTCCAGGTTGTTCCGCAAAATGGTCTCTTCCTGATCCCGCTTCCCGACGAACCGGCCGGTATTGACGTCGATCACGGTCATGGCCTCGGTATGGTCGATGACGATATGGCCGCCCGACTTGAGCCATACTTTCCGGCTCAGGGCGCGCGCGATCTCCTGCTCGATGCCGAGATGCTCGAACAGCGGATCCTGTTTCTCGTAGGAGTGAATCCGCGACGTCAATTCGGGAAGAAAGCGGTTGACGAAATCCCGGATCGCTTCGTATTCTGTCCGGGAGTCGATCAACAGCCGGTCCACCTTCTTCGAAAACATGTCCCGGACGACCCGAAAACTCAGGGACAGATCCGAATGCAACAACGCGGGCGCCGGCGACTGGTCGCGCTTGGCCAGAATGTCCTGCCAGAGCACATGCAGAAACTCGACGTCGGCCCGCAGCTCGTCTTCCTTCACCCCCTCGCTCACCGTCCGGACGATGTACCCGCAACCGGGCTTCCGCAGATGTTTCATGATCTCCTTCAGCCGGGCGCGCTCCTCGTCCTTGGCGATGCGCCGCGAGACGCCGATATGCTCTACGTTCGGCATGAACACCAAATAGCGGCCGGGGAGCGAGACGTACCCGGTGACGCGCGGCCCTTTGGTGCCGATCGGGCCTTTCGAGATCTGGACCATGATGTCCTGCCCTTCGGCCAGGAGCTGTTCGATCGGCTTGATTCCCTGACGCTTGGGACGCGGCATTTCCGGGGCTTGATCGTCGTCCTCGCTGTCGAACAACGTATCCCCCGGCCCTGCGTCGGTGCAGACATCCGACGCATGCATGAACGCCGATTTGTCCAGCCCGAGATCGACGAAGGCCGCCTGCATGCCCGGCAGCACCTTCGCCACCCGCCCCTTGTAAATATTCCCGACGAAATCCTGGTGCTTGGCCCGATCGTTAAACAGATCGGTCACGACACCGTTGTCGAGCACCGCGACGCGGGTTTCCTCCCGCGCCACATTAATCGCAATCTCCAATCCCATGGGTCACACTCCTCACTAAAGTTTGATCGCCGCCGAGAGCCCGCGTCCCCGACGGGGCGCACCAGACAGGCAATCGAACACATCACGCCTGTCGTGGCTCTCCGGCCGCACAAGTCGCTCGAATAATCCCGAAGGTTGCCGCGATCCGTTCGATCCCAGCGGCCCCTCTATTGTAAAGGCTACAGATGCAAAAATCCCTAATAGAACAGCGCCAACCGGCGCCGCTTCACATTCAACAGCAGGCCCAAGGCCGCCAGCGTGGTCACCGTCGCGCTGCCGCCGTAACTGACCAGCGGAAGGGGGATCCCTACGATCGGAAACATGCCCGCGGTCATGCCGATGTTCACGACCATGCAGAAGCAGAGCATGGCCACGACCCCCGCGGCGAGCAGCGAGCCCAACAGGTCCTTGGCGCGGAGCGCGATCTCCACCGACAGTAAAATCAAGATCAAAAACAGCGCCAGCAGGACGACGACTCCGGCGAATCCCCATTCCTCCGCAAAGACCGCGAACACGAAATCCGTATGGCCTTCCGGCAGAAATTTGAGCTGGCTTTGCGTCCCGCCGTACAGACCCTTGCCCAACAGCTCGCCGGACCCGATCGCGATCTTGGATTGCAAGGCATGGTATCCCTTTCCGCCCGGATCATAGGCCGGATCGACGAACGTCATGATCCGTTGCCGCTGATAATCGTGCAGGGAGTTCCACATGACCTCCCAGGCGAACGGGAACAACATGAGCGAAAACAACAGAATGATCCCAAGCGCTTTGGAACGCATGCCGACCACGAGGAGCATGGCGGCATAGACGGCCAGGAAGCTCAGCCCGCTGCCCAGGTCCGGTTGTTTGAGAATCAGGAGCAACCCCGGAAGCATGATGGCGCCGGGAATCAGCACCCGCTGTATCCACCCGCTCCGGGGGGCTGCCGCATAGTAACTCGCCAACACCAGGATGAGGACCAGCTTCGCGAACTCCGAAGGCTGAAAGGCAAACGGCCCGATTGGAATCCAGCGCTGCGCCCCTCGACTGCTCTTGCCCATGAACAGGACCACGACCAGCAGGACCAGCACGATCGCATACAGCACGTACGAGAGCCGCGCGATCTTGTGATAATCGACCGCCAGCATCAACATGAACGCCACGGCGCCGAGCCCGATCCAGATGATCTGTTTGAGATAGAACGGCAGACCGGCCCCAGGCTGAGTATAGGTCACGCTGTAGATCGACAACACCCCGATCGCCAGCACGGCGCCGATCACGGCGATGAATTGCCAGTCGAAGGGATCGAACCGCCGTTCGTCGATCATGCGGGAAATCATCAGCGGAGTTCCTGGACCGGCTGACTTCGTTGATCGGGAGAAGGGAGGACCCCGCCCATGACGACCGGCGCTTTGGGGGCCATGGTGAAATAGGCTTCAATGATTTCCTTCGCCAAGGGAGCGGCGGCCGAGCCGCCATGGCCCATGTGTTCGGCCAGCACGGCGACCGCGATCCGCGGAGACTCGACCGGCGCATAGGACACGAACCACGCGTGGTCCCGAAATTTCTTGGGAATGTCCTTCTCCGGTCCTGTCCGAAGCGCGGCCGTCTGCGCCGTTCCGGTCTTGCCCGCGATGTTCACGATCGGTGACTTGGCGCGGGTCGCCGTTCCCCGGCTGACCACATCGGCCAGGCCCTTCTGAATGGCCTTCAAGGTCTCCGCCTTGATGGGCAGGGTTTCTTTGGGCAGGGTCGGCGTCTCCTGCCATTGCCCGGTGGTCCGGTCAAGCACAGCCTGAATCAATCGAGGCCGAAACAACACGCCGTTGTTGGCCACCGCCCCGACGAGGCTCGCCATTTGGAGAGGTGTCACCGTCACATATCCCTGCCCGATGGCGACCGAAATCGTCTCGCCCGGATACCAAGGTTCGCCCCTCACCCGCTCTTTCCAGGCGGTGGACGGCACGATCCCGACCCGTTCCGAGGGGAGTTCGATGCCGGTCTCCCGCCCCAGCCCGAACATCCGGGCGAACTGGGCGATGGTGTCGATGCCCATCCGCTGTCCCACCGTATAGAAATACACGTCGCAGGAATGCACGATGGCTTCATGCAGATCGACCGATCCATGGCCGCCCGCTTTCCAATCGCGGAAGAGCCGCTTGCCGAACTGGTACCCGCCGTTGCAGTACACGGGCGTGGCCGGCGACACCGTGCGGCTTTCGAGCGCCGCGGCGGCCATGACGATCTTGAACGTCGATCCCGGCGGATACTGCCCTTGGATCGCCCGATTCGTCAGCGGCCGGCGCTCGTTCTGGACGATCTCCTCCCACTGCTTGGCCGTCAATTCGCGAGACATCAGGTTCGGGTCGAACGCGGGACGGCTGGCCAACGCCAGGACTTCCCCCGAGGTCGGATCGAGCGCCACGATCGCCCCGTCCTCCTCGCCCAGGAGCTGCTCGGCCAGCTTTTGCAGGCGCGCATCGATCGTCAAATAGAGATCGTCGCCCGATCGCGGCTTGTCCACGAAGACGGTCCGCTTTGCATGGCCGAGCGCATCGACCTCCACGCTCTTCTGGCCCGACCGCCCGCGGAGCAGTCGATCGAATGTTTTCTCAACCCCATATTGACCGACCAAACTCCCCTGATGCAGGTCTTCTG
>DATIBM010000256.1:0-3327 GCA_035457545.1 Nitrospiraceae bacterium | reverse complement strand
GGATGGGCTGGAAGCCACCTTGGTGCTCGCCCGCGAGTATCCGGACGCCAAGATCATTGCCATGACCGGGGCCAGCGGGAAGACCAACTTTCTTGATGTGGCCAAGCTCTTCGGCGCCCAGAAGGTGCTCCAAAAGCCCTTCCCAATGGAAGATCTCCTCCAGGCGATCCGGGAAGTCTTGAAGCCTGCCTAAAAGACGATCCACCCTCCGGTTCCGTGGAACGGCGTTCGACTGCCTATTTGAGACCCTCTCTCCGCCCGGTTTCTGTGCCCACACTCCCAATCTATCGCATCTCCATTTCAAGGGGTCCCCATAGGCCTGGTGCTATACTTCCTCACGTATCCGGCGGCATCAGAACGGAGGCGTGCAGTGATGGGTGGGGTGATCGTCCCGGAAATCGTTCCGTACTTGGCGGGTCTTCTGGCTCTTCTCGTAGTCTGGGAGTACCACCAGATCCTGGTGCTGAAGGGGCGAATTCAGGCCGTCGATATTTTTGATCGATCCGGCATCCGCATGTATATCCATGTCGCTCCTTCCAACAACGACACCTGCGCCGGTTGCCAGGACCTTCACGGCCGGGTTTTCCTTCCCAGCATGGTCGCCAAACGGCTGAGCAATCCGTCGCACGGCCATTGCACCAACCCAGGCGGATGCCGCTGTCTCTTGATCGGATTGTATGGGGCCTGGCCCGAAGGCCGTCACCTGGTCGAGCGGCTTCGGACGGCCAAACGCAAGCCCGTGAAATTAAACGATGAGGAACTGTTGCGGCTGATCAATGGGCCGTGGGAGCAGAGCGTGAGCGCGGAAACCGACCGCATTTCGGTCCATATGTTGGAAGCCTTGTTCTATGAGCTGAGCAATCCTGACACATCCATTATGGGCTATCGCTATGTCATCGACCATGCCAAGCAGGTCCGCGATCTTCAATGTGTGTTGCCCTCCTTCATGAGGATAGCCGACTTGTTGATTGCTCAACGCCGGCACAGCGACGCCTTGGCGGTGATCGACCAGTTTGAAAAGCGCTATGCGAAGAAGAAGACGGGGCCGTTGTATCCGACGGAAATCCAACGGGGCTTGATGTCGCTCAAAAAAGCCCGGCTCACCAAGATCCTCCCCTCCGGCTCGCCAGCGGCGGCGTGATCCATTTCTCGACAACAGGTTGGAACAGAACCTGAAGGCTGTAGGCTTATGGGACGGTAGATTCCGAGCGTTCAGAGCGTCGAGAGGAACTGCTTCAACCGCTGCGTCTCGGGCTCCTGCATTTGAAGAAAATCGATTCCAAATCGCTCCCCAGCCGACCACCGAACCACGCCGAGGTCAATCATCAACGGCGCCTTCCCGTTCGGCAGGCTGATGATCAACTCCACGAAAGCTCCGACGGGCACCCGCGTCTGTCCCTTAATGCCGCAGCCGGACCGTGAGAGATTGCAAACCAAACCCTTGCCCGTGACCTGATCGCCCGCAAATTCAACCGATAGGTGGACCTCATGGCGAGGGTTGTGGCGGAAATCGATCTGTTTCTTGAACATGGTGGTCCCGTTCCGGTGGACTGGACTGTAAGTTTACCACCGGCCCAGCCAATGCTTGGTGCCGGCCAAATAGAAAACCACCGAGACAAGGATGATGGACAGGGTGGGGACCAGGTAGCCGGCGATGGTGGTCGGGCTCAAAAACCGGATGAGGAACATCACGCAGGCGGCAATTCCCGTGACCAGCAAGGTCATTCGTTTGGCGCAGGGCCGCCGTTCCAACCCTTCGTAGGAACGAAAGATCCACACGACAAACCAGCCGATCATGCCGACCACCACCGCGCCTGCCATGCTGGTCGAAGCCCAGAAGAGGACCGATCGCATTTCCTCAAATCCAATGGCGCCGAAGTTGGGACCGGTCATCCGAAACCATTCCCCGGCCACCAACAGGCCCCAGATCAGCCCGACCCCGATGAGAAAGGGCACGCGCCCCATCTCGTTCGTATCCACCGCTCGGGGTGAGGAACCGGACGACCGGGCCGAACGTTGCCGGCCGAACAGCAGCGTGAGGTCGTACCCGCAGGAACAGCGCAGGGTATGGTCCTCATGGCTCAGCAGACAACGGGGACACTCAATAGCCATTGACTTGGCGGACCTTCGCTCGATAGAGAGTATAGCCTGGCGACACCGTATGAGACGATTCGCACTCCCGCTTGGCTCCTGCCTGGCTCTCCTCGGGGTGGCAGCCGGAGCCTTCGGCGCCCATGCCCTGAGGGGGATCCTGACCTCCGAATCGCTCCAGGTCTTTGAAGTCGGGGTGAGGTATCAACTGTATCACGCCTTCGGGCTTCTGGCCGTCGGGCTTTTGGGCCGGCAGGAGTGGTCTGGTCACTTGAACCGGGCCGCCGTCCTTTTTGCCGCCGGCATCGTCATCTTTTCCGGAAGCCTCTTCATGCTGGCCCTCACAGGGATCCGATGGCTTGGCGCCCTCACGCCTCTCGGAGGGATCTGTTTTCTCGGCGGCTGGGCCTCTCTCGCTTGGGATACTTGGTCCCGCCGGGGGCCGGCAGGCAACCGACCAAGCTGAGCGCGCGAAAGGGTTCCGACCGCCTATCGGGTTGATTCCGGCTTGCAGGCCTTGAGCCGCTTGCCCGTGATGCTGCCCCATGAGCCAGCCGTGTTGACGAACGATCCCTCCAACCTCTGTCCCTCTCCGACGAACAACAGGCTGTCTTCCTGCTGTTGTGAGCCTCCGAACTCCCATCGCAAATAGACGCTGTCCCCCAGCACCACCACCTCGGCTGGTTTGACCGCATCCGAGCCATCCGGCCCTGCGGGACCGAAGGTCACGACGCTCTTGCTGTCCGAGTGATTGCGGTGGTTGTGCACCACCCATTGCCAGGTTCCGCAGAGCCGTTTGAGGCCGATGGTCTCCCGCACCCTGTCGCGAACCCCTTTTTGCCAGGCCCACTCCCGTACCACGGCGAGCGAGGCGTCCCGCTCAACCGCCGCCGCTTCCTTCGCAAGGCGGACCAGGAGATACGGCAGCAATCGATTGACGAAATACTGCCCGGCCAGTTGCGCGCGAACGTTCTCAGCGACCGTGGGCGCCAGATCGCCGTCGAACAATCTGGTGCGAAGGACCTCGGCGCCCTTTTCCTCAAACAGAGGCAGCCATGCCATCCGTCCATTCTCGATGAAGGGATACCGTTGCTCCACCGCCGCTTGATAGGGTTCATACGGAGCGAACTGATCCTGCCCGTGAGGCAGAGCCATACCAGCGAGCAGCGTGTCAGCCAGGGCAATCAACCGAAGCGTAGCGTCCCCGTTGGCGGCAGCCTGCTCGAACGACGCCTG
>DATIBM010000255.1:0-16818 GCA_035457545.1 Nitrospiraceae bacterium | reverse complement strand
GGCGAAGGCCAGCCGTTCCAACAGCAGGGTCCCCAGTCCCATGCCGTGAAATGCGTCGTCCACGGCGAAGGCCACCTCCACCGTCCGTTCGTCCTTCGCTTCGTAGGAGGCGACCGCCAGGATGTACAGGCGGTCGCCTCCTTGTCGCGCGACAAAGAAGGTAAGCTGCCGCGCCTGGTTCGACGAGTCGCACATGTCCCGGATCAATTCCTCCGGCGGGGCCGACTCTAAGAAAAACCGGCGGCGGCGCGCCGCGGGAGAAAGCCGTGTAAAAAAATCGAGCAGGGCGGTCTGGTGGGCCTGGTTCGCAACGTAGAGCGTGGCTGTGGTGCCGTCGCGCAAGAGCACCGGCGACGGCTCACCCGCAGCCGAAGGAATGGCATCCGGTTGATCTGATCCGAAGCGGCTCATCCGTGGTTGTGTTGGCGAGGAAGATGGTGCTGAATGAAGGTCTTGAGAAACTAGCCGGCCGTCCGCTCAGACGGACTCGACAAGATCACCGAATGACGAGCACCGGACAACTGACATGGTGCAGCACCGCATGCGAAACGCTGCCGAGAAGAAACCGCTCCACGCCTCGTCTGCCGTGCGAGCCGATCACGACGAGCTGCGCGTCCTTCGCGGCCTCGGCAATCTGATCCGCCGGATCGCCCTTCAGCACCTGGGTGGATGAGATGTGATAGATGCCGCCGAGCGCGGTCGCGGTCTCGCGCACCTGCCCCTGGGCGTAGTGTTCCATCTCCTCCGTCCAGGCCGCATATCCGTAGGCGAGAGTGGGATCGCCGACATGGGGCGTCGGTACGACGCTGATCACCGACCAGGAAACCGAGCGGGCGAGGCGGTTGGCCGAGAGCCAGCCTCGCAGGCGGGCGGCATCCTCCACCCCTTCGATGGCCAAGACGGCATGTGTGACGGCGCCGGGATCGGCGCGGACGATCAAGGTGGAGCAGGAGGCGTGCTGAACCACACGATGGGAGACGCTGCCGAGCACGGCTTCAGCCATGCGGCCTCGGCCGCGGCTGCCGACGACGATGAGATCGGCCTTGGCGGACTTGGCTGTTTCGAGAATGACATCTGCGGGATTCCCGAATTGATACAGACGCCGAACCGACTTCACCGAAGAGGGGACGAGTGCCGCGGTCTGGTCCAGCAGTTTCTCGCCGGCATCGATGAGGGCCTGCCGCAGTTCCTCGTGCGCCTGTTTGGCCAGCGGGACCGGCGTAAACGGGCTCTCGAACGGCCGCATGTCGATGCCGTGGATCAGCGTGAGTTCGTCCGGGGTGAAGAGCCGGCCGGCCACTTGGACGGCATTGAACGTTTGATCGGACCAGTCGACGGCGATCACGATGCGCATGGGCTTCTACTCCCTCACACACAACCGCGGGCGGGACGCGGCGCCAGGGGCGATTCCGACAAACCGGCCCACAAACCGGCCCGCCAAAAGACACGACACCCGTCGCCCGCGATCATAGCATATCGGCTGACCGATGATCCTCGTGACCTCTCGCCCCTGTCAGCGAGACCACCACACCCTGACGAAATCTTCGGCCTTGTCATACTGCACGTCCAAGTTTCCCTGGTGGGCATCCTTCAAGGCCGACCCGATGCGGCGGGCCAGGTGCGAATCCGTGGTCGAAATCACCACTCCCTCTTTCGTCTTGTCGATCGCCATGATCCGCGAGAGCGGATGTTCCTCCTTTTCGTTGGCTTCCGCGTTGCGGATGAGTCCGACCAGTTCCTCTTCCCGGGCCGCGAGATAAGGTCCGGTCAAGGTCACGAGACCTTTGGGATACTTGTCCTCGATCCGTTGGCAGGCGGGACACAGGGCCTCGTGGGCGTCGGCCGGCTTCGCCGCCCATGACCAACGCCCGCGATGAAAGACCGCGCCGCATTGCGGACAGGCGGTCGGCTCTTTCAGCTTGCGTTTCGTCTTGTAACTGTCGTGCTCGTATTCGCGCACATCCCTGTCTCGTCTGATCCGTTTTCCGGCGGCTGGAGCAGGCTTGGTTTTCATACGGTCGGCCTCCGTTGTTCCCGAGTGGCGCCCGCTCGGACGGGGAATGGAATGCGAAATCGTCTTCCGGCGTGCATGAGGCATCCTCGTCATCCCACCTTGATCTCCACGCTCTTCGACGCGGGCTTCGCGGTTTTCGGCAAGTGCACCCACAGCATCCCGTCCTTGGACTCGGCGGAAATTTTGGCGGCGTCGGCATCGTCCGGGATGGTGAAGCTTCGGGTAAAGCTCCCGTACGCGCGCTCCACGCGATGGAACTTCTTGCCCTTTTCCTCCTTCTCATAGGTCCGCTCGCCGGAGATGGTCATGACGCCGTTGTGGACGGTCAGCTTGATCTGGTCCTTCCTCACTTCCGGCAGCTCGGCCTTGATGAGGTATTCCTTGTCGTCCTCCGAGATGTCCACTAACGGGGACCACTCGGCGACCGTCATGGCCTCCTCTCGCTCGCCTTCTTTCCGCGCGCCCGTGCGACCGAAGAGGGTGGCCAGCCGCTTTTCCATCTCCTCCAATTCTTTCACAGGATTCCATCTGGTGATCGGATCCCAGCGAGTTAGTTCTCCCATTGTTCTCCCCTCCTTTCAGCGATATTTCAACATGGTGAATGGAGTGAATGACCGCTCCCATCCTTCCTGCTAGGCCGCTTCACTCTTTTTGTGCGGTGCCCCGATCTCCGGCGGTTCACGCGCCGGTTCGCTCTCCAGGGCGATGTCGCACCGCGGATACTGCGTCGCTTCTTTGTGGGGCGGCAGCGACAGGGCATATTCTCCGCGCCCCTTCAGCGTGACGAGCAGCGCGCCCTCCCGGCTCAGCCGATCGATTTCCGCAAAGACCTGATTCCACGTGAGATCGGGATGCAGGCTCAGCACCTCCTCAATGCGGCAACCGGGCAGGCGCGCAATCGCCGCCAGAATGATGCGAGCGGTCGGCGTGGCGGTATCCATCAGACACCCCTCCTGGATAATCCGGACACAATGCTCTTGCCGGGGTGCATGCAAGGTGCCAGAGAGAACAACATGGCCAGAGGCGAAGTCCCAGCAAGCCGAACAAGCACTTAGAAAACCAGCGAGGCCATCACGATGTTGCGTTTCAGACCAGCGGGGAGCCGGCGGTTGTTGCCAAAAGCCACAGAAGAAGGGCGGGTTGGCAGAGTCGAGCTGGAGTGGAGCCTGGGTTGCCGTTGCATAAACCGCAGCGCACAATCGTGCGAGTCAACGGATGGGAGCCGGTTATAACGGAGGTGATCGGCTGGACGAAGGGGTCTGGGGTTGAACCCCGGACCCCTTCTCGCGCGGGTTATCGGGCGACGAAGTGGGCCCGCCGGTTGGACTGCCAGCAGGCTTCGCTGTGGTCGGTGCAGAAGGGCCGCTCTTTGCCGTAACTGACGATCTGCATCTGCGAGGCCGCCACGCCGAGATTTTCCAGATAGCGTTTGACCGATTGGGCCCGGCGCTCGCCGAGGATCAGATTATAAGCCAGCGTGCCGCGTTCGTCGCAGTGGCCTTCGATGACGATTTTCTGTCCGTCGTTGGCCCGCAGGACCTTGGCATTCTCTTCCAACGTCGTCCGCGCGTCGGCGCGCAAGACCGATTGGTCATAGTCGAAATAGATGTCCTCAAGCGAAGGAGAGGGAGCCGGAGGGGGAGGCGGCTCCACCGGCAGCGCCACCGGCGCCTGGGCGACTATGGGTGGCTCCGGCGCTGCGGGTGGTTCGGGAGCGGGGGCCGGGGCCGGCTGAACCGGCTCCGGAGCCGGCGGGGCCACGGGCGGTTCCGCCACGCGGGCCTCTTCGACGGGCGGTGGGGGTGGAGGCGGTTCGACTTTCGGTTCTTCGACCGGTGGTGGCGGAGGGGGTGGCGGTTCGACTTTCGCCTCTTCCATTGGCGGAGGCGGCGGCGGCACCGGCTCCGGGGTCGCCTGTACGGCTGGCGCTTCGGGCTTCGGCCCGGCAATGAACGATTGGTCTCCGGAACCGGACGACAGTTTTTTACCCGAACAGCCCGTAACGATCCCCAGGATCATGAATCCCAGGAGGACTCGACATGCTGTCGTTGCGATCAATCCATACATGAGTGTGGTTCTCCTTAGCGGATGTGAATGGACCGGGCAACCAGTCCGTCAGGGTTCTTCGAATAGGTGAGGTCGGCAACGTCTCCCACTTTGACATCGGCCAGCGTGATGGCGCGCGTGCCTTTGGTGATCTTGGCCTCGGGCGGAACCGACGCGCCGACGATCAGCTCTTCTTTGTTGGGCCGGCCGGATCGGATGACGATCGTGTGCGGCTCGTCCTTCAGGTTCGTGGCCACGACCTGTCCGCGGACCGTGTGAACCGCTCCCTTCTGATTTGCGGCGAAGAGGGACGCAGGCGCGCCCGCCATTCCCACCGCAAGCCAGAGCACACAACAAAGTCTTAGGACGCTCCTCATTGAGACCTCCATTCCATGTGTCGACTGGGTCAGCCGTCGCGGGATCGAGCGACGCTGGTTTCTACGATGTGTGGCGTAGAGAATGTTGTCCCTTATACTCTTCTGTGCGGAAGATGCCAAGATGGACGGCAATTTTTTGGGTGAGGAGGCCGGCTGACCCCTCGTTGGCCCACGTCTCACCTTTTACGTCTCACCCATGTGAGACACCGCTCCGGCGGCCTTCAGAGGAGGGCGGTGGCGATGCCCAGATACATGGCCACACTCAGGAGGTCCTGGAGCACGGTGGCGATCGGCCCGCTGGCAAGCGCCGGATCGACCCCCAGCCGGTCCAGGGCGAGCGGGAGCAGGGTGGCGACCAGCGTCGCGACGCAGGAGGTGGCCAGGAGCGTGATCGAAACGACCAACGCGAGTTGGCGGTGGCCGCTGAACAGGTACAGGCCGACTCCCGCAACGGCGCCGACGGTGGCTCCGATCAAGAGTCCCAGGAGTCCTTCGCGCCAGAGGTGCAGGAGCACCGAGACCCGGCCGTAGGCCAGGGTCCGGACCAAGACCGTCTCTGTTTGGGTGCCGACTGCGTCCGCCATGTAGACGACGAGTGGAAGAAAGAAGGCCAGCGCGATCTCTTGCTGCAAGGCTGCTTCAAAGGCACGGGCGATTCCCGCGGCCACCCACCCGCCGGCCAATCCGAGAATCAGCCAGGGAATCCTGGCCAGGAAGGCATCGACCGTGCGGTGCGGTTCGGTGGGAGCCGGATGGGCCGAGCCCACGCCGCCTTTTCGGAGCAGATCGTCCACATGCTCCTCATGCAGCAGGGCGAGGAGCCTTCCGATCGGGATGGCCCCCAGCAACCGGCGCCGCTCATCGATCACGGTCACGTCCGCCTCGTGCCGTTCAACCGCCAGCAACGCGGCGGATTCGGCGACCTCGTCCGGACTCACCTCCAGCGGTGGCGGACCTTGAAGATCGGCCAGGACCTGTTCGGGGCCGGCGGCCAGCAACCGTTCAATCGGCACCTGACCGAGCAGCCGGCCCTGCTCATCCACAAGGTAGAGGTGTCCGGCTTCTTCGAGCTTGCCTTCCCTCAGCATCGAGAGGGTGCGGGCCACGTGGTCGGTGGGAGCGGCGCGCGGAATGGCCGCCGTCATCAGTTCCGCCGCCCGTCGTCGTTCGTCGCGAGGTGGACTGTCCATGCGTGGTGACTTAGGGGGAGAGAAACGCCTTGCGGATGTGGAGGGCAAAGGCATCGACCGCGTTGGGATCGGACCGATGGACGCAGGTGCTCAGGCGCTGGGAGGCGACGCCGGCCCAGTGCTCGCCCATGTCGATGACCTCCCCGGTCCTGACCTGCCCCGCCTTCAGCCGGACGAGATCGGCCCCAACCTCCGTCTCGGCGATCCGCACCGTGAAGGTTCCCCGGTCGAGGAGTTCGCAGAGGTTATAGAGGACGCGCACGTAGGCCGCGGCATACTTGGCCGGCCTCCCGTCTTTCTTGTCGAGAAACTTCTTGCGCTGGTTCGCCGCATAGGTCATGAAGGCCTCGTAGGCTTGGCGCGGGGACCAGACGGCGGGGAAGAGATCGCGCAACTCCCGTCCCCATTCGTTCGCCGAGACGACCGGCGCGAGAAAGGTTTCGAGGACCAGCGGGTAACATTCGAGCGCCAGCGACAGGAACAGGCCGATCTCCCAAGCCGTCTCATCTGCTGTCTCTTTCGTCATCTTTGCGCCCTGGTACCGAAAGCCGACCCGGAAGAGATCGGCCGTCGGCATGACGTAGACGCTCCGATAGTCGGCATCGCTCTCCGGGCCGGCCAGCCCATGCGCCTGCGATCCGATCAAGACTTTCAGGATGGTCCGGCTCTGGTCCACGAGATTCATGCTCCCTTCGGTCAGTGCGACGATCCCATTGGGATGAAGGAAATCACGATGGAGATGGCGATGAGGATGACGATGATCCATTCGAGCAATTCCATCCGGCGATTGGCGGCCCGGTCGGTCATCTTGCCGTAAATGCTGTCCAACGTCTGGAGCTTGCGGATGATGCTCGCGTCCCAATCCTCCAGGTGAAAGCGCTGCGAAATCATGCGATAGAGCCGCGCGAGGTACTGGTCCCCCAGCAGCTTGAGCGTGTTGGTAACGCGCTCGAAGAGGATGGCGCTGTCCACCTGCATTTCCGCGATGCGGGTGGAGCTGGTTTCGAGCGAACGGGGCAGGGGCAGCCGGCTCCACGGGGTCTTGGCCAGCGCCTCATAGGCCTGGTCCAGCGCGAGATCGAGCTGGTGGTCGAGCAGGCGCATTTCCAGCAGCTCCACGTTGGCGAACTCGATCACCGCCCGCACGTCCTCCATGTCGGACCCGAACAGAAAGGCGGCGTTCCAGTCGATGACGGCGAGATCCTCGGGGCTGAAGGAGAGGCGGTAGGACATGGCGTCGCGGATTTCCTGCTCGGAGAGCGGGGCCCGCTCGCACCGGAGGATTTGCGCCAGCTCGTGCTCGAAGGCCGTCCAGAGAAAGGGGCTGTTCGGGGCGCTGGAGGCTTCGATATGGAAGATCGCGTAGTCCTCGACCTCGCCGGCCAGCGCCGGCTTCTCGATGGCTTCCCCGAGCGCCTCGGCCAACTGATCGACCCATCGGCGCGAATCGGTCAAGAGCGAGGGGTTGTCGTAGAGGGCTTCGCTCAGCCCCACCAGGCCGGCGAAGGGACCTTCGATCGGGATCTTATAGGTGACCGTCAAGGCGCCGAAGTCGTAGAGCATCAGCTCGATGCTCGGGCTCGTGGCATAGTGCCAGAGCTTGATCGGGGCGGTCTCCTGCAAGATCCGCAACGGCGCGGGGCGGTATTCCAGATGCGGCGGCGCGCGGAGCTTGTAGCGGATCTGGGCCCGTTCCTTCAGCGCGGTGATGCGGCGGTCGGCGAGGTCGAGATTGATGGCGGCGCCGATGTCATAGGCGAGCAGCGCGAAGCAGGTGCCCTTCTCGATCGTCAATTGCTGCGTCTCGTCCGTGACCATGATGTCCGCTCTCTCGTGAGACTCTTGCCGGCGACGGAATCATGCGGCTGGTTTTGCATCCTGGAAGTTCGTTGTCATTGATTTGCCAGCGCATGTCCCCTCTCCCTTGCCCTCTCCCCCCACGGGGGGAGAGGAGGCGGTGAGGGGCGGGACCCGCTAAATCAATTCCTGGTACCGGGCCTTGCGGTAAATCTCTCCCTTGCTCAACAGCGCCGCTCCGGTTCCGATCACCGTCACCAGCAGCATGACAAAACCCCCGGCGAACGGGATGAGCGTCAGGACAAAGTACAGGATCAGCCCGGTCATGAAGGCTCCTCTTGCCCCGGGCGCTCGTCCGAGACCGCGCAAGAGCCCCCAGCCCAGCCAGGTGATCGCGAAGATGCGGCTCAGATAGAGGAGCAGGAACAGGCCGGCTGCCGCCACCAGCGCAAGCGGGATACCCAACAACGTGGCCGCCAGCAACAGAATCACGATCGGTCCCAGCAGGCACAGCACCAGGCCCATCCCGAAGGAGGCGAGCGTCCGCCGGCTCAGGTTGGCCACGGTCAATTCCGTCGCGATCGGATAGAAATGGATGAGCACCAACCCCAGCACGAGCGTCGACACGAAACTGATTCCGGTGAACAGCAGCTTCCCCATGGCGAGCCCGGCCAGGATCTGTTCCGGCTGAGGCATCCGGAGCGTGCGGAAGGCCCGTTCCGTGACCCGGCCCTTGACGACGCCCGGATCGTCGATGATCGGGGAGCCTTGTCCCATGTAGCTCAGGTTCCCCTCGATCCTGGCGTTGGTCGTCACGCGAAGCGTCCCGGCGGCGGCGTTGACATGGCCGCCGATTTCATTGGAGAGGATGACCTCTCCGCCACCCACGTTCAGACTCTTTGCGACCGGCCCGGCTAAATGCACGGAGCCTCCGCCTGCGACCATCGCTCCCTCCACGCGGCCGGTGCCGGCGGTTTCGATCATCCCGCCTCCCACGGTGAGGTTGCGGCCGATCTGCCCGCTGATCGAGACCCGGCCTCCCACGACCCGCGCGTCGGCCGTCACCGTGCCGGAGATCGTTACGATCGCGCCAGCGGCCAGGAGGTCGCCGTTGATGGTCCCATCCACGATGATCCGGCGGGCGATCACATGGGCGTCGCCGTTGATCGTGCCGTAGATCTCCACCTGATCGGCGGCGGCGAAATAATCCCGATTGATGGTCTGTCCGCGCGGCACGGTCACAAGGCCACGGGAACCGTCCGATTCCTGGCTCGCTTCGTCTGCCAGGACAAGAGGCGGCTGCCACCCGTCCAACAGACCTGCGCAGAGCATGATCATGATCCCGATGAGCCAACGTGGTCCGGAGGATGTCATGGGAGACTCCTTTATTCAGGCGGCGCCAGTTCGCGAATGTACCGCAGCGCTTCGAGGATTTCTTCATCCGTGAGACGGGTCAGCCATCCGTGCATCGGCGTGTAGGCGACGCCATAGGCGGCGGCCATCCACAATTCAAAGTCGGTTTTCGCGCGGATGCGGGGGGCGTGGAAATTGGCCGGGCGCACGACGAGCGAATCCGCTTCCGGTCCATCCCCTTCGCCGTTCAGGCCATGGCAGCGAAAACAATGCTCTTCGTAGATCATGCGGCCGGTGCGGATGCGGCCGTCTTCGCCCCATGACGCCACCAGGCCCGCCATGAACCCGATCGCCGTGACGAGTAGCGCAATGGCGACGATGCGGCCGGTCATGCAGGATCCTGTCATGCGAACGCCCGCGGGTCGTGCCGCTCGGACTGAGGCAGGCGGCCGTCGTCTCCGGTTGCGACAGGGTACCATCGGCGCCGGACCAGCTTGCGCAGTTCCTCCGCCAGCAACAGGCCGAGCGCTCCAAGAACGAGGACCGGCCAAATCCAGAAGGGAATGGACTCTGTTGCGAATACCGCCTGTCCCCAGGGGCTATAGACGATCAAGGCCAGGAGCGTGAGCTCGACCCCGATGCCCAGCCAGAGCAGCGGATTGGTCCACAGCCCCAGGCGAAACGAAGAAACCTGGTCGGATCGGCAGGCAAAGGCGTTGGCGACTTGGCTCATGACGATGGCCGCCAGTGTGACAGCCGTGGCCTGTTTGTACAAGGGAGCGGACCAAGGCAACGGGTCGCCCCAGGCCCAGCCCTGCACGTGAAGAAACCAGAAAAAGGCGCCGAGCGCCACCAGGGATTCCAGCAGTCCCAAGAACAGGTAGGCGCGCAAGAGCAGCGCTCCGTTCATCAACCGCTCGGTCCGTGGGCGCGGCGGCTGATCCATCACGCTTTGGTGCGGAGGCTCGGAGCCTAGCGCGAGCGCCGGCACGATGTCGGTGCCGAGGTCCACGGCGAGGATCTGCGGCACGGTGATGGCGAGCGGGATGCCGACGAGGCCGTATCCCAGGTACGGCACGATTTCCGGCACGTTGCTCGACAGGACATAGGTGCAGAACTTTCTGATGTTGGCATAGACCGTCCGTCCCTCCTCGATCGCGTTGACGATCGTCGCAAAGTTGTCGTCGAGGAGAATCATGTCCGCCGTGTCCTTCGCCACGTCCGTGCCGGCCACGCCCATCGCGATCCCGATGTCGGCCCTCTTGAGGGCGGGCGCGTCGTTGACCCCGTCCCCCGTCACGGCCACGACCTCGCCCATCTCCTTCAAGGTCGAGACGACCCGCATCTTGTGCCGCGGCGCCATGCGGGCGAAGACCGGTTCCGGCTGGCCAGGACGGGCGGGAGTCAGCAGGCGGCGCAAGGCCTCATCGGACATCGACTCCACCTGCGCTCCTTCCACGACCGGAACGAAGGCATCCGGTAGCAGCGCCGGCGACGACGGGGCGAGGCCGATTTTTCGCGCGATGGCCTCCGCCGTCAGCGGGTGGTCGCCTGTGATCATGATCACTCGAACTCCCGCGCGCCGGCACCGCGCGATGGCCTCCGGCACTTCCCGATGGGGCGGGTCCATCATCGCCAGCAGCCCCAAGAACGTGAGATTCTGTTCGACCGTCTCGATATCCAACCGCTTGTCGTCCGGAACGATCTCCCGCATCGCCACGGCGAGCACCCGATAGGCCTGTTGGGCGAAGGCCCGGCTTTGGACCAGGATCTTCCGCCGCTCATCGGCCGTCATCGGAGCCCGCTCGTCGTTCTGTCCGACATGGCTACAGAGCGGGAGGACGGATTCCGGCGCGCCCTTGACGTAGGCGGTGAGGCGCCCGCTGATCCAATGGAGGGTGGCCATGCGTTTGCGGTCCGCGTCGAACGGCAGTTCCCCCATGCGGCCCGGAAGCTGGTGGGGCAGCACCCCATGGTCGTCCAGGAACTCGACGAGCGCCACCTCGGTCGGATCGCCCGCCCACGCGTGCCGGCCGCCTGCCTGCCTCGCGCGCTTGGCGTTGTGGCAGAGGGCCATGGCCTGGATCAGCGGGCCGAGCTGCCGCGGGTCCGCCGTGCTGGGGAGGTGATCCTTGACGACGAGCAGCCCTTCCCGAGATTCCATGACCAGATCGTTTACGTAGAGGCACTCCACCCTCATGCGGTTCTCGGTCAGGGTGCCGGTCTTGTCCGTGCAGATCACCGTCGCGCAGCCGAGCGTCTCGACGGACGGCAGGTGTTTGATCAAGGCCTTGCGCTTCGCCATGCGCTGGCTGCCCATGGCGAGCGCAAGCGTGACGGTCGGCAACAGCCCTTCCGGCACGTTGGCGGCGATGATGCCGATGCCGAAGATCGCGCTGATCCAGAACCCGAGGTTCATCGTGAGCCCGAGCGCAAAAACCAAGAGGCCCATCGCCAGCGAAATGAGCGCGATGACCCGCGTCACCCGGACGATTTCTTTCTGCAACGGGCTGAGCTCCGGTTCGATCGTGGTTGCCAGGTGCGCGATCCTGCCGAACTCCGTCGCCATGCCGATGGCGTAGACGACGGCGCGACCGTGGCCGGCGAGCACCGACGTTCCGGCAAAAACGAGGTTGGGGCTGTCGAGCGGGTGGGCGGCCCTGGAGGCGTCCGCCGTACAGCGTTTGGGCGTAGCCTCTCCGGTCAAGGCGGAATTGTCCACGCGGAGGCCGGTGGCCTCTACGAGACGGGCATCGGCCGGCACCTGCTCTCCCTCGTCCAACAGGAGGACATCCCCCGGAACGACTTCGTCGCGGGGCACCTGCTGCGGCTGGCCCAGCCGAACGACCCACGCGGTGGAAGGCAAGAGATGATGAAGGGAAGCGACCGCTCGTTCGGCCCGGTACTCTTGCCAGAGGGCAAAGCCGGCGTTGAGCAGGATGACGCCGACGATGGCCCAGCCCAGCGGGGCCATCCCTTCGCCCGGACGCATCGCGTCCGCGATAAACGCGAGCAGCGCCGCAATCCAGAGGAGCAACGCGAGAAAGTGGGTGAGTTGTCGCAGCAGCCGAAGCGACCAGGACGTTTCCCGTGAAACCGCAAGACTGTTGGTCCCGTAACGCTGAATCCGGTGTTGCACCTCATCGAAGGCCAGGCCGGCCGGTGACGACTCCAGCCGTCGATACACGTCGGCCATACCAAGCGCGGCAAGGTCCGTGACGAAGGTCTCGTAAGGAGCGGCGCTCGACGGCATGGGCTGCCCGATGATGATATCGTGGCCTCATCCTACCCTATGTATGAGGCTGAGCAATTGCACTGGGAATGCCAGCAGGCTGGTCTGCCTCGCCGGTAGCTGAGCTGTCAGGATAGTGGGCGGAAGATGAGAGAAGCGCCGAAAGAAATATGGGGAGGGAGAAGGATACCGCCTGCTCCACTGTAGCGTTTCGCACCAGGTCTGGGCTTCCTATGGGGTGATAGGCGTCATCATGTCCGCCCGCCTGGGGAAAAATATAATCGAATGGAATGGCACCCGACTTGCGAGACGATCATCAAAGAGATGAATGCCGTAGAGAGGCGCCGTGCCCGCATAACAAAATTATCCTGAACAAGAGAACGAGGAAACCATGACGCAACCCTTTGCCGTCTGGCTGACCGGGCTCCCTGCTTCGGGGAAAAGCACGATTGCGACTGAGTTGAAACGGGCGCTGGCGGAGGCGGGTCTGAATGCGGAGGTGCTCGAATCCGATGCGTTGCGGCGGGTCCTGACGCCGGAGCCGACCTACAGTCTGGAAGAACGGGATCTGTTTTACCGGGCGCTCGCGTATTTCGGCAGCCGGCTCGTGGCCCATGGGGTGCCGGTCCTGTTCGATGCCACGGGCCATCGTCGCGCCTATCGCGAGTTGGCTCGGTCGCTGATTCCCCAGTTCTTGGAGGTCGCGATCGTCTGTCCGCTCGCCGTCTGTGAGCAGCGGGACAAGAAGGGCACCTACCGGGGCGGCTATGCGGGCAAAAGCACGACGGTGCCGGGCCTACAGGTCAACTATGAGCCGCCGCTCCATCCCGACGTGACGATCGACACGACCGTCACATCAGCCGGACCCGCCGCCGAGACGATCATGCAAACCCTACGAAAGCGAGGCTGGCTCTCGCAGGCCCGCGACTTTCAACCGAGAGCATGAGCGCGTCGGTCCTCTCGCTCGCTGCCCGTTGACCCACCCGGGTGCATGGCCTATCATTCGGCCTGCGATAAAAAATCTCCTTGACCGCGTCAGCATCAATCCCCGCATCTGTCATGGTCAGCCTTGCGTGAAGGGGACTCGCATCATGGTCTGGCTCATCGTCCAGTACCTTGCCAATGGGAATAGTGTCGAAGAGGTGCTGGCTGCTTATCCGAGTCTCACGCGAGAAGATGTCCGGGCCTGTCTCGCGTATGCCGCCGAAATGGCCCGCGAACGGGTGCTCCCGGTCGAAGTCACGACCTGACAGTGCCAATTCAAGCTCGACGAAAATTGTGATCCCCGCTGGCAGGCGCCGCTCATTAGGGCCGGGCACGCCGTGAGCACGGTCTTCGATGAAGATCTGCAAGGTGCTGAGGATGACGCCGCAGCCTGCAAGCGAGAAGAGCGGTGCCTGATCACCGTAGATCTTGACTTCGCCCAACTCTTGGATTTTCCTCCGGAGCATTCCCCGGGTTTCATCATACTGCGTCATCCACATCCCACCCTGGCAGGGATGCAGGGGCTCATTGAGCAGATCGTTCATGCGGTCTCTAAGGAATCGCCTGTCGGCCGACTGTGGATCGTGGAGCCCGGCCGTATCCGTATTCATCTCGGTCCCACCGAAAACGACTGATCCCGCAGAGCTGGTGGCCTGGGTGTGCAATTGCCAGACTCGCCCTCCGAATCTTTCTTGGAATTTCTCCGCGACCTCGGCCACGACGCTGTCGGTGTCAGTGAAATCCTCCCTGCCACTGCTTCCGATCATGCCATCGTAGCTCTGGGGGAAGCCGAGGGCAGGGCCATTCTGACGCAAGATCTGGACTTCTCGGCCATCAAGTCGTGAATACCGTCGAGGATCAGCGAGCGAGGCGTCGCCGTCTCCCACTTGCCGCGCCCTAACGCCGCGGTCTCGTGAGAAAAGACGTTCAATCCCCAATAGCTAAATTCAAGACCTGGCCCTGTTCGGGTGTGGCCTGTTCCGGTGCATCTTCACATCCCCTCTGCCTGGTCGGACGGTCCATCTGCCTGGCGTTCCGGGGGATTGCACCGGTAGGACCTCATCCGTCACAGTCTGTTGCTACAATCAGCCGAGTTAGCGACAACCCAGGTGTTCAGAAAGGGGGCCAGGGAAGGAGACCAGAGCTTGGAGAATTCGGCCAACGAGCGCCGCTGAAAGGAGGATACTCGATGGGCGATTATATCTATACGAACTGGCGAGGCAAGTCATTTAACGTCCATGAAATTCTAGACGAGTTAATAGCGAATCATCCTGAATTAGCTTATATGACCCCTGAACTTCTTTCCAATTGTATGGAGTCATTTGAATATGTAGAAAGGCTTAAGTAGTTTGAGAGTATGTGGGAAAATCAGGAAGCGAAGACCGATCGCTGAACCACCTCCACGGGAAAAGGGTTTATGGAAGGGCCGGGGAGGAAAGAGCGCAAGGATGCCAATCCCGGGGCACGGATGGTGCGGATGATCCGTACCCTGTGCTCACGGGGGATGACCAGGGCCGAGCTGGAAGAGGAGTTCCAGGTCAGCCGGCGGCATATCTACGACTATCTTCAAGCGATTGAGGGACTCGGCTATGTGTTCGTCGATCACGAAGGGGGCGGCGAACGGGTCTGGCGCATCGACGGAGGCTATCAGGGCATCAAGCCCGAACCGGCGACGCTTCCCGAGCTCATGGCCCTGTACTTGGCCAAGAGCCATCTCGCGTACTTGAACGGTACGCCCTTCGTGGAGAGCCTGGAGCACCTCATTCAGAAGGTGGAGGCCGGGCTGCCGACCAAGGTCGCGAATCATCTCAAACGCATCACCCAGGTCTTTGTTCCGCTTCAAGCCCCCATCCGGCCGTATGAGAAACAAGGCCCTCTCCTCGCGCAGATTCAAAAGGCGCTCTTGCTGCAGCGCGTGGTACGACTGAACCATACCGCTGCCGGATGCGATGAACCGGTCGAGCATCGCGTCGACCCCTATGCGCTGCTCCTCTATCAGTATGGGCTGTACCTGTTCGGCTACTCGCATCGCTCCAAGGCCCGACGCCTGTTCGCCGTGGAACGGATTGCTTCGGTGGAGCTGATCGATGACATCTGTGACATCCCTGAGGATCTCTCCATCGAGCGGGCCTATGAACGATTGTTCGGCTTGATCGACGAACCGGTCCATACCGTGCGGATCTGGTTCAGCCCGGAGGTCGCGTACCTCGTCAAAGAGCGACGCTGGCATCCCACTCAGCGTGTAGAGGTTCAAGCTGACGGGTCCGTAGTGGCCACCATTGAAGCCGGCGGCCTGGATGAGCTGGCCTCCTGGGTCCTGTCCTGGGGCGCGGATGCCAAGGTGCTGAGTCCCCAGGCTCTCATTGACGCCGTCCGGTCGAAGCTTGCCGCCGCCTCCCGCCAGTATTCGTCGTAGTCGACCATCTCCAGCCCATTGCCTGTTCCGCTGACCGAAGCCCTGTGACCTGCTCCGTCACGGGGCGGGTGTAAGCTCGCCTTCGAGGAGGGAAGGCGGCGCGTCATGACCGATCGAGAGGGGAATTGGGGCGCGCGCACGTGCATAAAGCAGAATTCCAGAGACCAAGGAGGCGCCCCATGCTGAATCGGCGATCGTTCATCAAGCGGGCGGGGCTCGCGGGAATGGGTATGCTCCTGCCGGCCGGGGCGATCGGTGCGGCCCCCATGAGAAGCAATTCGCAGATCGAGAGATCGGGTTATGGACCGGCCGATGAGGAACCGCGCTCGCGAAACGATCCATCGGCGTTGGACGATTTGCTGGCGATTGAGCGATGGGAAGATGTCCGTGACGAAGCCGATTGCCGGGAGGTCGTGCCGTCTTATCTTCCACCGGCGGTGCGCCTGAAACGATGGTCGCCGATAGCGAGTTCCTGGATCGGACCATGTCCCTTCTGCCTCTCTGGCTGCTTCGCGGTCAGTCGGGAGTTGTATGCCTGCACCGACTGTGCTTCGCACGGCCTGTGCGATGGCGGATCATCTGATCCACGTATCGGTAGGTCCCATGGATTCGCTCCTGCTGGACGATCTGCTGAAGGTCGTTGCGCCCTACGGGGATCGGGTCCGTTTCCTCACGCTACCGAGCGGGACGAGCCTCGGGCGACTGCTGCAATCGGAAGGATCGTTCAGCATCGCTAAGCTCGTGGCCTTCGCGCAGCCCATCACCCGGCTTCTCATGACTTAATCAGTCATCTCACACGAGAGGAGGTGACCCATGGAATGGATTTTCGCCTTGATCATCGAGATCGTGGTGCAGGGAGACGCGCTCATGCGGGTCACGATGAACAAGTCGCTCAAGCAGGTTGTACAGGAGTACATCTGCCGAAAAGAGTTCGAGGAGGCGCGGCATGACTTTGAGAAGGCCTCGTGGATTGACGACCCCGTGGCCCGATTCAACGCCCTGGACAAGGTGCGAACCCAAGTGTTAATACGCTGCGGCGTGAAGCCGTGAGGTCGGAAAGATGGTCATATTTGTTGATCATATTAGAATGGAGTCGGAGAGGAGAGGAAACGATGAGACCTAATCTCTTTCAATTCGCCAGTTCAGAGCTGTCCCAGGACGCGATGCTATGTTGGTTGGCCACTTGGGGTGATCCTGCCTCAGAGGTACATGACAAATCTCTACACCATTTAGGGCGTGCCTTCTTGCAGGCTCTCTTCGCTAAGCATGGTCGTCAAATTCCTACCACAATAAAATCTATCGAGATAAGAAGACAATATAAGAATATAGACGTTCTTTTGGTCATTAATGGGACTATTGCAGTGTGCATTGAGGATAAAGTAGGTAGTGTGGAACATTCAGATCAGCTC
>DATIBM010000254.1:0-19717 GCA_035457545.1 Nitrospiraceae bacterium | reverse complement strand
CTGGCCGACTTCCGGCCGTTCTTCAATTGGCCCAAGGCTTCGGCCGCCAGCGCGCGGACAAGTCCCGATCCGTCGCTGAGCCCGTCTTCGAGGTCGGGCACCACCGCTTCGGACTCCAACTCCTTCAACGCCGAATAGGCGGCGCCTCGCATCTGCTCGCGCATGTCTTTGAACAACACCCGGATGAATCCCATGGCGACTGCTTCCAAGAGCGCCTCGTCGTCGCGCCCGCGCTCCTGCGCCAGGTGGTCATAGACCTCCAGCGCATCCTTGGGACGGCCGAGTTCGACCAGCGTCTTGGTCTTGAGCCTGCGCGCCTGGATGGACAGCGCGTTGTTCTCGCCCAGACGATCCAACAACTCCAGAGTCTGGGGATAGCGCCGCTCCGCAAACGCGGCTTCCGCCTCCCGTTCGAGGGGCGGAGCAGAGGCGCCCTCGGCAGCCCCTGCATTCTGAACGAGGAACGGCAGACCTAGGCTCAGCCATACGGCGACCCATCCCACCATTCCCGCCATTCGCACGAGGAAGCGCGGGAGGATGCGTTTACTGTTGGTATTCGACAAGGGGTTTGATATCGACCGGATGACCCAGCGATTCCGGCCCGAATCGGGGATTTTCCATCACCTTGAACGCCGACCGATTGCCCTTCGGCGCCTCGAGGGCGATGTCCTCGACAAGGCGCCCCTGTGGCCCCACGGTGACCGTTCGGGAGACGCCGGGACCGGATTGCGGATGCCAGACGATGAGCTGATAGGTGCCGGGCGGCACATGGTCAAGACGGTACGAGCCGTCCGGGCCGGTCACCGCGTAATAGGGATTGTTCACCGCCATGGCCCAGCTTTCCATAAAGGCATGGAAGCCGCACTGCATGTAAAACGTCCGCCGGCCGCGGTTAAGATAGATCGGCCCGACCAATGATCGTCCAGGCTCATGATCGTGGGTGGCATGCAGATCTCCCCGGTGGTGGAGGGCATTCATCCGCAGCGGCGAATTGAACAGGACCCTCGTCCCGGCCTGCAAGGAGGTCTCATACCCCTGGATGTCGTGCATGACCGGGTCCATGTTCACCACCTCCACGGCATGGCCGTTGCGCACGATGGTGACAAAGGGCTTGAACTGGCAGTCCCGCGCCTCAATGAGCGGCACCGAGAGGTCGAACGGCTTGCCGCGGTCCACCCCCTCCAGCAGCACGACGGCGTCCTTCAGCCCGGCCCCCCGGTCCACGACGAAATCGTAGAGCAACCGCCAGCCTTTGCCGTTGGAAATGCGGCCGCAGTATTGCGGATCGGGAAAGGTGATCAGGTTGAAGCCCTTGGGCTCCGGCACGTCGCCTAGCAAGGTCACACGCCCCTCGATCGTGCCGCTGTCCTTCACCTCAACCGCTTCATATGACCATCCCTGCGCCGGAAGCCACAGGGCCAAGACGATCGCGCAGCAGACGAGCCTGCTCACGCAGCAACGGGGACGGACCACACGACAGCTCATGCCATAACCTCCGAAGACTGTTTAGGGTCTCTGTAATTCCAAGGTTGGTCGGATGTCGATCGACCGTCCGAGCGCTTCCAACCCGAAGTGGGGATTCTCGACAATCTCATGCGCGCTCCGGCGTCCCGTCGGCGCCTTGAACTCAAAGGAAGCCGTCGCGGTTTCTCCGGCCTTCACCGAAATGTTCTGCTGCAACATCGGCCCGGTTTGAGGATGCCAGGCCGTCAACACATAGTCTCCGGGCGGCACCTCCGTCAGGGAAAACCTCCCGTCCGGTCCCGTGATCGCATAATACGGATGCTCGATGGCCAGCCCCCAACTTTCCATGTAGGCGTGGAACCCGCACTGCATGACAAAGATCCGGCGGTCCCTGGTCATGCGGACCTTTTGGATCATCGGTTCGCCGGCGATATGTTTATGGTACTCGGCCCCGACCCCTGACTTGGGGTGGTGCGGATTCATCGGCAAGGGGACGTTGAAGAGCACCCGCGGTCCCAGGTGCGAGGTCTCATAGGCCTGGATGTCGTGCATCACCGGATCCATGTTCACAACCTTGACGTCATGGTCGTCCCTCACCACGGTGACGAAGGGAAGAAACCGGCAATCGCGCGCTTCGATCGTCGGCGGCGTAAAGGCGAACGGCTTGCCCCGTTTCACGTCGGCCAACATCACCACTACGTCCTTCAGCCCGCCGTCCTGAGACACGTTGAACTCTTCGAGGATGCGCCACCCGGTCCCGGTGGAGATCCGCCCGCAATAGACCGGGTCCGGAAACGTAATGAGGTTGAATCCCTTGGGAGTCGGCTTCCCGCCAGTGATGGTCACCGTTCCGGCAATCGTCCCCCCGTTCACGACGGCCATCTCTTCATAGGCGCCCGCTCGGGGCGCAGACCACAGGATCCACATCGCCACGACTGTCACTGCGATTGATCGAACCATGACCGGCCTCCGCTCAACGGCTCACAGGTGCTTTCGTGCAGTCTACAAGACCCAGTCACCAAAAAGAAGGGGGAGCCATGTTCTGGCTCCCCCTCCCACACACGTTCCTCTCTCTCGGTCGATGAAACGTTACCGGGAGGCCACCGGTTGCACCTGAGCCTCAGCCGGTGAATCGGCCTGCGCCTTCTTCACTCCGACCGCCGCCCCGGACAACGGCAGCAACCGCTGATCGCCGGCCGGCAGGACGCGCACATAGCCCCACTGACCGGACTGCGAATACGGCAGCCGCTGGTTGCTGTAGGTAAAGTCGCCGGACAACCGGTACGGACCGCCTGCCGACGGGATGAACGCATCGATGACCTCCGAACCGGAATACTCGACGACGCTGATCATATCGGCGCCGCGCATATACGGTTCGATCGGCCATTCATGCTTCTCCACGCTGAACATGCCGTTCTGCTCGTTGGTCGCGCCCAGGATGTGGATCCGAACCGGATCGCCCGCATGCGCCTCGATAATGGGCGTCACGGGGTCTTCCGGCTTGTCGGCCACGCAGGGCTGGAACACGCGGCCCAACGAACAGCCCAACTCTTCCCGGAACTTGTAGGGCTCGGACCGGTAGTTCACCCCGGTCAAGCCCGCCACGTTCTGGACGTAGGGCATGAAGCTGGTCCCGATGATGTTGTCTTCGTCCTGGAAGAACAAGGCCGCATCGCGGTAGTTCGTCCGAAACTCGTTGCCGGAGATCGTCCGGTCCACGATGACGTCCACCATCCAGGCATTCTTATTGGACACGTCCGCGCCGGTCTTCGGATCGCGGTACTTGGAGCCCTTCGGGCCGACCACGACCGCCCCGAACAGCCCGTTCCGCGGATTGACCATCGGATTGCCGCCGTCCCACACCAGCGAGGTGATCTCGCCGTTCGCAGGGTCGGCATAGTAGGTGTACGTGCGGCTTTCACCCGGAGCGACCGTCTGGTCGTTCGGATTGTTGCCCACGTTCCAGCCGAGCGAGTCCTTCGGATCGAAGGCCAGGGACATGGCTGAGAACGAGGCGCGGCTCTCCTTCATCTTGTTCTTCAGATTGACCTTGATGCAATCCCCCACGTTCACGTGCAGGGTCAGCGGCATCGGTTGCGCGTTCGCCACCGTGGCGATCTCGTCCTCCAGGACGTAGATCTTCGCGTCGGGGTTGGTGATCTGGATCTTCCGCTCGAAGTCCACTTCGATGGCCTCCGGCGCCTTCGCATTGAACTTCATGTTCGGATAGTCGATCGCGACGACATTGAACGACTTCACCGGGGCCTCAGCCGGACACACCGGGATCGGAGCCGGAATTTCGTTCCGTCCCGAATATCCGGCCGGGAGCCGCTGCAGGTCCGGTTGTTCCTTGTCGTACACGCGGAGAATACCCCACCCACCCTCGGACAGCTTGGAGGCCCGTCCGTTGAAGTGGATATAGTCGCCGGCTTGCAGCCGCGGCCCGCCGGCTTTCGGCACCACCAGGTCATACCGTTCGGCGATGCCGATATGGATGGAATTCTTCCGGTTCGCGTCGCCCGCATACCGCTCCGTCAAGAACGTATGGCCGGACAACGTCCACACCATCGACTCGTTCATCAACGTGTGCAGCAGACGGAACACCATCGTGTCGCCCACATACGCGCGCAGGAGCGGCGTGTAGGGATCGCCATGGATTGCGCTGTTGAACACCTGATGGACGTCCGGATTGGACGCCAGCCGTTGCGCGATGGGCCCTGCCCGGAAGTTCAAGCCGCTCCCCGTGGTATGGGTCCCGCCGTTAATGAACGGCATCGGCGTCATATAGATCTTTTCCGGCATCTGGAACGAGACGGTCTTCCCGGCTTCCAGCGCCACCTCGACCGGCTGGCCGGGCGGGTTGCCCGCGGTCACGATGTTCACCGTGTGGGGCACGGTGTCATGGACCTGCACCATCAACTCACGGAAGCTGCCGTTCACGTTATGCCCGACCGGCTCGATCGTCCGAATATCGGCGATCGGTCCGCTCCGGATCTGCTTGCCGGTCTTGGGGTCGTGGTAGGTGGACCCGACCGGCTCGGCGATGAAGGTCCCGAAGCCGCCGTGCGGCCAGGTGGTCGCGCCGAAGGCGTGGTCATGCCAGAACACGGTGCCCACGTCCGCATCGACCCAGAAACGCTGCCGCACGAACTCGACCGTCACGATGTCCTTGGCCGGGTGATCGTGCTTCAGGCCCTTGGTCAAGGTGATCGTGTTGCCCTTGATCTCCTTGATGCGGGCGACCTCGTTGCCCTTGACGTTATCCGCCCCGACCAGGATCAGGGTCTTGGGGTGGTATTGGGCGGCGTTCTTGACCGTGATGCTGGTCGCCCCCTTCTTCGCGGGCGCCGTCAGCACCGTATTCATCGGCACCGGCAGCCCCTTCTTGTCCTTCTTCTCCAGCATCGTGAACGGCCGCACCGATTGTTCATAGGAGAACCCGGTGATCACGCCGTCCGACGCCTGGTTGTCGAACTGGAGGAAGTGCCAGTGCGTATTGATTTTGGACGCCTGGAAGTTCGTGTAGTCGTCGTCTTCCCATTCGCTGGTCAACGTCCAATCCAGGCAGTCATAGATGTTGCCGCGGACGACCAGCGGATATTTGAGATCGTCGTTGGCGCGAATCGCCGCTTCTTCTTCATGCAGCACATAGATCAAGCCGGTCTGGTCGATCACGGGCGGCTCTTTGCCCTGCGCCTTCGCCAGCTTGATCGGGAGCTTGATGAAGTGCACGTTGTAATCCTTCCGACCCGCATTCTCCGGACACAAACTCCAGACGCCGTTTTCACCGGGCTTGGCCTGGTCCAGGCTCTCCTCGCCGTTGTCATCGCGGCGAATCGGCTCCAGCCACGGCGCGCCGACGTGATTCGGGGAGAACATCACGCGCTTCCCGAAATGCGGCGTCAGATGCGGCCAGGCCACACGCCCGGTCGTCGGCTCAAACGTGATCGGATGCCGCTTGCCCGGATGCGTGGATTTGTACTTGGGATTGTCGAACGTGCTTTCCTTCTCCGACATGGCCTTATTGCCATCCCAGATCCAATCCAATACGGTGGCGTCGTAGGACAGAATTTGGCCCTTCTCGTCGTCCTTGTGGCCGGGTTTCCCCTGGGTCGGCAACTGCATTTCGACCCAGTCCTTGATCGTGATCACGGCCGGGTTGCCCTTCCAGTTGCTCTTGCCCTTGTCCACGATCTTAAAGGTCTTGCCGAACCAATCCACCGTGGTTCCGACCAACTTGTCGGAGGTCACGGGATGCTTGATGCGGCCCTTGCGATCGGGCAGTTCGCGGAGGTCCGGCATCGTGTCGTTGCGATAGTCCCCGTGTTGCAGCGTGTTGTATACCCGCCAGTAGCCCCACATGCCCGCCACATAATGGTGCGCCACGTGGCAGTGGAAGAGGAAGTCGCCGGCCAGTTGCTGGCACAGGCCTGATCCGCACTCCGTCTCAAGATCCAACGCTTCCGACGGTCCGATGACTTCGACATCCACGCGGTCGGTCTTGTGGCGGATGACCGGATACTTCACCGGCCCGTTCACGGCGACGGCCCAGAGGTTCATGTCATCGATGGCCCGCGGGCTGCGCGGCCAACGGATCGTCCCGCCGTGCGGATGGTGGGAATGGAACACCTCCGACCCGCCGTGCACCAGCCGGAACTTCGCCGGATCGCCCAAATAGGACCGCGGAATGGTCGGGGACGGATCGCCGAACGTATAGGAGCTATAACCCATCGACTCGTCCTCGAACCCGAAGTATTCGTGCTGCACATGCATGTTGTTGATGCCGAACGGCTCGCTGCGATAGTTGATCGCGCGGGCGCCGGGACGATACACGTCCGTCAACGGATCGCGCTGCGGCAGGAAGTCGCCCTTCTTGTTGACCGGGCGGAACGCCTCGTCGCCCACTTCATGATAAATCAGCACGAATTCCCGGAAGTCCGGCCCAGAGCCGTTGTCGATCATCACCTGCCAGCCGCTGCTGGCCGCCTCGTCCTTGGTGGTCGGATCCCCGAGCGCCTGCAGGTAGGACGAGCCGCGCGGCTCGACGACGAAGGCCCCGAAGAGCCCAAGGACCGTCAATTCGCGGTCGTTGCTGAAGCTGTGGAACTGCTTCACGCCTTCCTGCGCGGCCGGGTGGATGTACCATTCCATCTCCACCGCCTTGTCCGGCTTGGCCACCGAGTCCGGGTTGGTGGTGGTCGCCGCCTGGCCCGTGGCGCTGATCACCGGATAGGAGCCGTGGATGTGCAGGCTGACTTCGTCCACGCCTTCTAGCTTGTTCTCCAGCTTGATCTTGACGCAGTCGCCCTGGTTCGCGCGGAGCACGAGCGGCTCGATCCACTGCGCCTGGACGCCGGGGAGCACCGCTCCCGGATCATAGCCTTCCTTCTCCCGCGCTTCCTTGTTCTTCGTCTCCTCGGCCCGCACCTTGTCGAGGTTTTCCGCCAAGACGTACATGTAGCCGGGATAGTAATCGAGCCACTGATTGAGGGTGATCTCGACGTTGATCGCCTGCACGTTGTACTGCTTGACCGGCGCGTACGCGGGACACTTGCCCCCGCCTTCCATGACCGGTTCGCGGCGGGGATCCGACATCAACAGAAGATCCTGGCCGCCGGCACCGTATTGGTGCATCATGGACATGGTGTTGAAGTTCCCCGTGCTGACCTGCTGCACCTGCGGATCCTTGGCCATCTGCTCCATGATCCGTTGATGCTGCCGCTCAACCTGCGCCGCACGATCCGGCCGGCCCGACATCGCGTCTTCCACGACGGTCTGGCCCTTGAGCTGTTCAGCCCACTCCGGTGTGGCGTGCCCCATGGAGGTCTTATGGACCGAAGCATGGCCCTCATGGGACGTATCTTCGGCCGCGCCGACCAGCGGGAGCGCCAAAAAGGCGCCTGCCGCCAGCAGGCTGACCCAACCACGAAGCGGTTGAATCTGATGGTGATGATAAAGCATGGACCGGCCTCCTTGCTTGTGATGATTAACCTGATTGATGAGAGCTCAATAAATCGAGCAAGACTTCTATAGGAGGGCCCGCACGTGAGCCCCTGCCAATGATGACGTATCTTCTTCGCCCTGGGATTTTCACTGAAGAAGAATTGATGATCACGGCAGGCATGCGGGCAATTGAATCAACGGCGAAGAAAAGATGGGGCCACGATACTCAAATTGAAGAATTGTGTCAACCCTCAAACACGCCGCCAGACCGACGTTCTTTCGATTCGATCCGGCCTCCCCACGACCGGTTTTATGCGTCCATTTCGACTCCATCGGCGACGCGTGGCATGAGCCCGTGAGTTCCTTCATTCGGTCCAGTTGTGAGATAATGCTTCGATATGCTTGTCAAAAGACTGCTCGTCGGGCTTCCGCTCAAGACGGCCCAAGCGGCGCATGAACGACTTTCCAAACGCTTGGCTCTGGCGGTCTTTTCCTCCGACGCGCTCTCCTCCGTCGCCTACGCCACCGAAGAGATTCTCCTCGTGCTGGTGCCCGCCGGCCTCGGCCTGATTCATTTCTCGATCCCGATCAGTTTCTCCATCGTGATGCTCTTGACCATTCTGACGATCTCCTACACGCAGATCATCTTCGAATACCCGGAAGGCGGCGGCGCCTACATCGTCTCGAAAGACAATCTCGGCCAATGGCCCGGCCTCATCGCCGCCGCGGCGCTGATGATCGATTACGTGCTCACGGTCGCCGTGAGCGTCGCGGCGGGCATCGCCGCCATCACATCGGCCGTGCCGGCGCTCTTTCCGCACCGGACCATGCTCGGCGTGATCGCTATTCTCCTGGTCCTGGTCGTGAACCTGCGGGGGGTGCGCGAATCCGGACGGGTCTTTGCCGTCCCCACCTACGTGTTCATCGGCACGCTTCTCACGATGCTGCTGATCGGAGGCTGGCAAATGCTGACCGGCGGGGTCTCGTCGCCGGCCGGCCCGGCCGCGATGCAGACCGGCGTCGAAAGCGTTTCCATCTTCTTGTTGCTGCGGGCCTTCTCGTCCGGCTGCACGGCGCTGACCGGGGTGGAAGTCATCTCGAACGGCGTGTCGGCCTTTCGTCCTCCCGAGCCGCGCAACGCCGCCCTGACGATGGTCGGAATGTCCGCCATCTTGGGCACCCTCTTCATCGGCCTCAGCACCATGGCCTACCATCTGGGCATCGTCCCCAAAGAAGACGAGACGGTCGTCTCGCAGATCGCCCGCGCCATTTTCGGAGAAGGGCCGTTTTACTATCTGGTTCAGGCGTCCACGATGATGATCTTGGTCCTGGCGGCCAACAGCGCCTTCAACGGGTTTCCCCGCCTGGCCTCCATTCTCGCGCGCGACGGGTATATGCCCCATCAAATGTCGGGCCTGGGAGACCGGCTGGTCTTTTCGAACGGGGTCATCATCCTCGGGGTGTTCTCCTGCATTCTGATCGTGCTGTTCGGCGGCGACACCCACGCCTTGATTCCGCTGTACGCCGTCGGCGTCTTTCTCTCCTTCACCCTGTCTCAAGCCGGCATGGTCAAACGCTGGCTGACCAAACGCGGACCCCATTGGCAGGCCAAGCTCGCCATCAACGGATTGGGAGCCCTCGCCACCGCCATCGCGACCGGCATCATCGCCTCGACCAAATTCATCCACGGCGCCTGGATCGTGATCGCCCTGGCGCCGCTGCTCATCCTGTGGTTTCGGTCCATCCGAGCCCATTACAAGGCGGTCGCCGAACAGGTGGCGCTGACCCGGGACCACCGCCCGCCGGTGCCCCGCTCGAACACCGTGATCATTCCGATCAGCGGCGTCAACCGCGCCGTCGTGCGGGCCGTGGACTATGCCCGCCATCGCTCCACCGATGTGCGGGCGGTGCTCGTAGACATCGACCCGCAGGACACGGCGCGAACGGAGATTCAATGGGCGCAATGGGGATGCGGCGTTCCGCTCATCGTCCTGCCCTCGCCCTATCGATCGATCCTCGAAACCCTGCTCGACTACATCGAGCAACTCTTGCAGAAGGATCAGGACGGATGGGTGACCGTGGTCCTGCCGGAAATTTTACCGGCGCGCTGGTGGCAGAACATTCTGCACAATCAGCGCGCCTTGATGTTGAAAGCGGCGCTCTTGTTCAAGGAGCGCGTGATCCTCACCGACGTTCCCTACCACCTCCAGCGATAAGCGTCAGGAGTCCACCATGTCGATAGCTTGCCCAACGAAACGAGGATTGATCCTGTTCCTGGCCGCCGGCGGGCTCAACCTGTTGGTCGTTGGGCCGGCCTGGTCGTTCAAGATCCTGGAACCAGCCGAACAGGGCCAATTCCAATCCGGCCAGACCGTCACGGCCAGAGTTGATCTCGGCAAGGATACCGGCGTCGTCAAGGTCCGATACTATTGGTATTCGGAACACGCCGAGGCGCTGGTCCAGGCCGATGAGGCCGAACCCCAATCGTCGGGGGGGTCATCGCTCTCGACGGTCCGACGGGCACAGGAGCAGGAGAGCGCGACGGGCCAATCGATCGTCGCGCGGCCGGCACTCGTGTCAACCGCGGACAACGATCCGCCCTTCGGGGGAAAGTTGACGATCCCGCGTGAAGCGGTGGGCACCATCCGGCTCTTGGCCGTAGCGGAGATCTCGCGCGGCCGGCTCGGGAGCCAGACCTCTTTCGACGAGATCCTCGTCAAGGCCGAGCCCCCCAGCGAACTTACCGCGATCGACTTCGAGACGGAAAAACCCCTCAAGCTCGGCCGGGTCGGACAGGCGGCCAGTTACGAGCAGGTAGACTATCGCGGAAAGACCATTGAATTGCCAATCGTCGGCCTCTTCGCCGACGGCGTGACGAGGAGCCTTTCCTCTCCCTCGACCGGCACCACGATCACCTCTTCCAACCCCGAAGTCATCAAAGTCGAACCGTACGGCTTGCTCCGGCTGACCGGCAGCGGCCGCACGATCCTCACCGTCAAGAATCGCGGCAAGGATGCCTCGCTGGAGGTGATTGCGGCCCTGTCCGAGGAGCCGAATGAGCCGCCGATCGCCGACGCGGGAGAGAATCGGACGGTGAAATCGGGACGGAAGGTCGAGTTGAACGGTCTCAAAAGCCGGGACCCGGAAGGCGAAGCGCTGTTCTACTATTGGAGTCAGGTCCGCGGCAGCAAGGTGCCGCTGCTCGACCTGAACATGCCCCGGGCGTCCTTCGTTGCGCCGACCGTCTCTGAACCGCGTCTGTTCCGCTTCAAGCTGCGGGTCTACGATAAGCTGGGAGCGGATTCGCTGCCAGCGTTCGTGGACGTCACGGTCGAGCCGTAGGTGAACGGGGCGGTCCGCGTGATCCCGGCCGCTCGCGCACCCCGCACGCAGGATCAATCACAATTTCTCGGAGCGGGCGGTGCTCGGTGGACGCGCGCGCCTTTGGATCATCCCGAGCCGCCCCATCTGAGGAAAAGTGCGAGGCAAGAACAAGAAAAGGACGCGGCGGGCTCGCCTGTTTCGTGACGATGTGCATGGATAGTCCGGACTCTAGCAACTGCCGAAACCGCCGCAATCTCGTTCTCGGTCGCCCGACTCCTTACAACGTACCAGAAACGTACGCCTCAGTCGGCGAGCTTCCTGCGGCCTCGTTGAACGGGCGTTTTGAGGAGCTTGGGATACGCCGAGGTGGGATTCGGTCTTAGCCGTTTCATGCCGCACATCAGCTATTCAATGTAAGGTAATGCAATATAGCTTGATCACCTAACGAACCCCCCATGCTTTCGAGCAAAGAAGATATGCTGCCACAAGATCCGAACCCTCTCGCGATCAAGCAAGGTGACGAGTTGATCACTTTTAGCAGGCTGCGGAAAAACACTGTTTGAATGAGCCAGAGAAGTCCCAGATCGAGACCACGGGCCAGGAAGCGCCTCTTCTCCTGGAAGCAGCGCCCTGCATCGAGTATCCGCTGCGGGTGGCTGAGGTCATGGCAAGGCAGCCCCGCTGGATCATGCCGTGGCCGCCGCGAGGTTGCGAATCCGCACCAGGTTGTACGCCGCCACCGCAAAGGTGAAGAGCCAGCCGACTCGTTGCACTCCGCGGAGTTTGACCTTGCGGAGCAGCCCCACCGTCTTCAACCAGCCGAAGACCTCTTCGACTCGTTTGCGCTTCTGTTGACTGACGGCGTAGCCAGAATGCCGCGTGGTCCGGCCATCAATGGCACTCGTCCGCCGCGTCGTGTGCTGGGCCACGTGGGGAGTGACTTGCCGCTCCCGCAAGGCGTCCACGAACGCGGCCGTGGTCGTAATTTTTATCGCCGCCCAGCGTGATCCGGTGGGTAGGGGCCTGGGCGTCCACCAAGGCGAGCGCCGCCTCCCGCTCCGCGGTCCCGGTCGCTGGGGTGAGCGTGGCGTTGACCACCAAACCGTGCCGGTTTTCCATCAGGACATGCCCCAGAAAGCAGAGCTTGGCTTCCTGCCCCGCCGCCTTCTTGTACAGCCGCGCCTCCGGGTCGGTCGTCGAGACATGGGTCGCGTTGGTCCGACGCTCGCCCCGGCAGTCCACGCTGGGATTGCCGGGGTCATCCGATGGCGAGGCTGGCGCGGGCTTGGCCTCCTTCTTGAAACTCTTCTGGCCCGCCCAGGCCTCGATCAGCGTGCCGTCGACCGTAAAGTGCTCATCGGACAAGAGGCGCTGGGCCTTGGCTTGCGCCAAGACCTGCTCGAAGAACGCGGTGGCCACCTCACCCTCCAACAAGCGGTCCCGATTCTTGGTGAAGACGGTCACGTCCCATACCGGCGCGTCCCGATCAAGGCCGACAAACCAGCGGAACAGCAGGTTGTACTGCAGCTCCTCCATCAAAAGCCGTTCACTGCGGAGGCTGTAGAGCACCTGCAGCAACAGGGCTCGCAGGAGCTTCTCCGGAGCAATCGAAGGCCGCCCGGTTCGGGCATAGAGCTTCTCCAGCTTGGGCGACAAGGCGGTCAGGGCCGTGTCCACGTACTGCCGAATCAGTCGGAGGGGGTGCGTGACGGGCACCCGCTCCTCAGGCGAAAGATAACTGAACAGGCCGGCTTGCTGGGTATCCTGCCCACGCATCGTGAACCTCCTGGAGAGATGGGAAGTAGTTTCCCCTATCTACCCCAGGCGGAAGGACAATACAAGAGTTTTTCCGCAGCCTGTTAGGATCGGAGATGTGTTCCCCAACGACGATCCACTCTCACGAGATCTACTGCGCTTGCTGGCGGTAGACGCCGATTTGCAAGCCACCAGGGAGCTAGAAGAAGAGCTATCGCTCCCGGATGAGCACTCGATCTCAAAGACAAAATGGCAAATGCGATGGTTTTTTCTTCATAAGCTGAGAGTAAGCTTTCTGTGGAATGCCATCAATGACATCATTACCAAACAGTATCGAGATCGTCCATCCCTCCACGAACTCCTTCGCACCATGAATGAACCCAGCAGAAAGGCCTATCAAGACCTTCGGAACTCGATGCGTGAATTGGCTCGTGCCCAAGAAGTTATCAGCCGATTCAGAAATAGCGTTGCATTTCATTATGACGATCCGGAGGTTGCTAAGAAGCTTGCTGATATGAGTCCGGAAGAAGGCGAGCTGGTTCGGAATATAGAGGTGGGGGATATTCACGCTATCGTTGCATATCAGATCCTTGATCGAATCCCATCACTCAGGTTCTCTTCGGACTCTGAAAGACAAGAGATAATGGAGCAGATTGACCTGATCGAAGGCAAACCGCATGTCTTCACCTGGAGACTGTTCATCGACTATATCCAGACTCGCAACCTGGAACACAAAATCTTATGTACGCCACTCTGATCGGCGTCCCCCGGTCACCTGCTTCACCCAACTTATTGCTGTAGCTAATCCCCTTCACGCTCAGATATTAAGGCCATGATCAGACCTTTTTGCCTCTGGGCTTTCCGATTGCTCCAAACTCAAAGCTTTCACTGTACCCGAAATCGCTTTCATGTCCCGTTTCCCTGACTGACCGCATACGCTCACAGATTTCACGCAAGTACTGCATTTCTCCTATAACTCAGTACACCAGCACGGGGAGCGATCATGCCCTGTCGGTGGGACTTGTTAGGACAAGATGGTTTTCACGAACGCTGTCGCTGAGATCACCGGCACATCGGCATATCGCTTCCGCTCGAAGTCTCGATCGCCAGTGATCAAAAACTCCACCGGTGGGCGTGTCGCGGCGAGGTCCAGAAAGATCCGGTCTTTTTCATCACGAACCGGAATATCAGAAGGATATGGCTCGATGATTTCGGCAAGTTCACGAAAGTCAGCCAGGAATCTCGTCGACTCCACTCCAGCCCGCTGAAACAGCCGATGCAGACGAGGCCGAGACAACACCGCGCTAAGCTCGGCTAACGTGGCGGGACTCATGACGGGCACGAGAAAACCCTGTAGGACCGCGTCTATGATCTTCCCTGGTGACCCTGCAGGAGAGATGAGGCCGGAGACGATGATGTTGGTGTCAACGATGACCCGCACGTTTCCGTCGCACGGCCGTCACTTCGCGGGAGATGGCTGCTGATGTGAGATTTCCCGATTCTTTCGCAGCGCGTCGCAGACGTTGAACCATGCTGGCAACACGCCTCCGAGCTATCCGACGCTGTTCGGGCTCGATAAGCAGCACATTACCTTCTCGCTTGACGGACACAGGCCTCGTCAACCCTTTTAATAGCGAAGAAGGGATCAATAAGCCATCTTTGGTCTGCCGCAACTTACTCATGACTTACGCCTCCGAACGCAGCGCTAAGAATAGCCGAGTCCCATATCGAAAACAACTTACCTGGCTATTCTAGACTCCGTCAGATCGCATCGGTCCGTAGGTTTGGCGGGCCTTCCGCAATTCCTCAACGTGCCGGCGCAGGGCAGGGCCAAAGCGGGAACGGAGGACGCTCTTGCGCATCGGCGCGATAGTGTTCTCCAGCTTGTCGATCCGGTTTTTGAGTTGTCCGACTAATTCCTTGCCTGAGCGGGTCAGCCAACCGAGCGGCGCCTCTGCATATTCGAGATCCTGAATCGAATAACGCACCGATTCGACCTCCTCCAAACAGCGGAATTGAGCACGCAAGAGATCCCGCGGCGTCAAGCCGGCGGCCTTCCATTCCCTCGGATTAGAATGTCCCCACGAGACCAGCCGCTCAAACAAGAGCGTCCCCATCGTGAACGTGAACGTGGCATGCAGAATGCCGCGGATCGGGCGAAGGCTGCGCCGCCAGGGAGAATAGAAGAGTTCCTGATTATGATCTCCCTTATGGAAGACGTATTTCCTGAGCAGCAGGTTCAGGTGGTGATGGCTATTCTCATGAATCAGGTCGTCGATGAGGTCCAGTTGATCCCGCTCAAACAGATTGAGGAATGACAGTCCCGGCCTGTGCCGATAGCTAAAGCTGACGACCCCTCGCGCCCGCAGCGGGATCACCCGCGTCGTGAACAGCGACAGCAGATCGAGCCCCTCCGGCCAGGCTTCTGAGATCGCGTCGATGGCCCGGCGGAGGCGAGCGATCAGGCTTGTCGAAGAAGGCCGCACATCGAGAGGCCTCCGTTCCCGGTCATACACCAGCGTCGGCCCCAGGGTGAGCCCATGCCTCCAACGGGAATCGGCCGCTCTTACGTATGCCGGCGGATGGTATCTCCATTGCCACTTTGGCGAACTGTCGGAGACGTAGATCACGGAGCGTGACCGGCCGATTTTGACAGCCATGTCACTGACCGTAACAGCCAATTGCACAGACGACCGCATCTGAACTGGAGATGGCATTGCCACAAAGGCCCCATCGAGGCCGACCGAGAGCGTCCTCGCTAGCTCGGCCCGTTCCAGGTCAACCTCGAGGTCACCGGGGATGATCCAATGTTTCCGGCCTTCTCGCTTCAGCCATCGACAGGTTAACCCCGGCACAAGCAGGAGCGATTCCTGTATCGACTCCCGGCTCAGACGTTCGCACAGTCTGGTCAAGCGTGGGGCAAGGCGCGAGGGCTCCGGGCTCCGCTCCGGAAAGAGCTCGTCCAGGTACGTATGTTCATAGAACCGTTCTTGGCATTCGGCCAGAAATTGATCGGCAAATTCCGCTTGATCGGGCTCGCGCTGGAGTTGCGACAGGACATCAATGAAATACAGCAGATCGTTGAGCCCTTCGACCCATCCGACGATTTTCCATGAATCCCAGGCGTCATCGTTCAGCGAGTCATGAAGCAAGCGAAAAAAGGAGAGTGGCAGATGGAATCGAGCGACGGCTTCGGGATACTGCCGATCCAAATCATCACAGAGTTCCCGCAGGAGCGTCTTGATCGACCGGCGAAACGATTGGTTCAGGCGGATGAGCCAGGCTATGTCGAAGGGATCGAGCGGCACAGGGGTCCAATTCGAAAAATCATCAGCCGATTGTCCGAGCGCACTCTATCTCAGGGACGATCAGCGGGGCAAATTTGTGATGAGTGGGAGGAGGGAGTTCCGAGAAGGAAGCTGAAGGAGAATGTCTGATCCTCTTGTCGCCGCCCGCCGTCCTGGTGAAACCGGCTCGCTGAGAGCCACTCCAGGACGGCGGGGCCCCACATCCGCCTCAGGTTGTCATGCAGCAACCGGAGGCACGACCTCGGGCTTCCGCTCCTGCTCGGGGGCATCCACAACCACCAGCCTCGGCGCTTCCGTGGCCTGAGCCGCCCGATGCTTCAGAATCAACGGGTCCACAATGTTGCCGCAGGCCACGCATCGCCAAGTCTTGATCCACATGGGCCCCAGGCTTTCCTTGACATCGAGCAGGTGATCTTCAACCATCAGCCCGTGACAACGTGTGCACTTCATGTTCGCCTCCTTTGTCCGGTTTCCGTCATTCTGTTTGCGCGTCTCACGGTGCTGTCATCGCAACGCAGATGCCATGAATGAAGCCGCCATCAGCTCAAAATTCAACTGTTTCGCAGGCGATCACAAATCATTAGAATTGGCGGGGTTATGAGAGAGCCGGGCGATGCCCGTCCGGCTGGCCTCGCGGCACTCCCATCAATCGGGAGGGGGTGCCGGCCTTGATCAATCCCTCGAAAGGTTAGGCACAAGGAGGATCATGTCGCTGTCTGCGGCGGAAATTGGCGCTGTCGTGTCCGAAATACGGCCGGCGCTTCTTGGCGGATGGGTTCAGAAAATCTCTCAACCCACAAACACCGCCATTACTCTGGAAGTTCGCGTACCGGGCAAGACCTTAGCCCTGCACCTCTCCGTCTTCCCGGGCGCTGCAAGACTCCACCTGCTCTCGACTCATTTACCGAACCCTGAGCGCCCCCCGTCCTTCTGTCAACTGCTTCGCGCCCACCTGCTCGGAGCGCGGATGGAAGAACTCCGGCAATGGCAAGGGGACCGGATCGTCGAGATCAGGTTGCAAACCAAGGAAGGCCCCCGGACATTGGTGGCGGAACTCACAGGACGCAGCACGAACCTGTTCTATGTCGATGCGACAGGTCACGTGCTCGCGGCCCTCCGGCCGGCGCCGGAACGGATCGGCAAACCCTGGCTCGATGGAATCGGCCCGCCCGGGACAGATCGGCCGCAGACCACGCGACAGCGGTTCACGGCGTCATCTTCTCCTGCGGATGATCCGGACTATCCGGTGTCACGAGCGATCGAGCAGCATTACGCGGAGGTGGAATCGGAGGCGCAGGCCCGGCGTCTTGAGCAGGAACGGTTGCAGGGGTTGACCCGCCAGTTGAAACGTCTCACTCGGCGCATCATTGGCTTGGAGGAAGACCTCCAGAAGGCTCGGCGTTATGAATCCTACGGACGCTACGGCGAGCTGCTGAAAGCCCATCTCGCCCAGATACAGAAAGGACAGGATCAGGCAACCGTAGAAGATTACTTCGATCCCGAGCTAACGCCGATCACGATCCCGTTGGATCCGGCCAAGACTCCCACGGCCAACATGCACGATTATTTTCAGAAGCATCGGAAGTTTCTCGCCGCCGAGACCGAGATCCGTCCGAGACTGGAGGCGGCGGAACGGGAGCAGACTCAACTCCGGGAAGAGATCGACCGGATCCGCCGCGGCGAGTGGCAACCACCGGCCGGCAAGGAACCGACCACGAACCAGCGTCGCAGCCGGCCAAGCGAGCGTCAGGGCCGACCGGGTCAGGCTCCTCACCGCCGAGGCCCGTTCCGCCGGTTCACGTCGGTCGATGGACACCCGATTTACGTCGGGCGGAACGCCCAGGAGAACGAAGAACTCACCCACCGGTTTGCTCAGGGAGACGACCTCTGGCTCCACGCGCGCGGCGTTCCCGGTTCTCATGTCGTCGTGCGCCTTCCGAAAGGCACGGAGCCTCCGCCCGAAACGCTCAGGGACGCCGCCACGCTCGCGGTTCTCTACAGTGATTTCAAGAAGAGCGGCAAGGGCGATGTGATCTACGCCAGGAAGAAATGGGTGAAGAAGGCGAAAGGAAGAGCGGCCGGCACGGTGATGGTCACCCAGGAACGAACGATCTTCCTCCAACTGGATAAGGCAAGATTGGATCGCTTGAAAAGCACCGCGGAGTAGAAGTCCTGCCGTATTTCACGCCCCGACAGGATCTATTGCAATGCGTCCGGTGGCGTCTTGAGCAGCTTCGCAAATCGGGTCTTGTCGATCGCCTTCTCATGGGCCTCTTCCGGGCTGATCCATTTTTTGTTCAATAGGTCCTGAATCGCATCATCCAACGTTTGCATGCCGACGTTTCTCCCGGTCTGCATCACTGATGCAATCTGGAAGGTCTTGGCGTCACGGATCAAATTCGCGACCGCGGGGGTGCACACCAGGATTTCGAGGGCCGCGCAGCGCCCCTTTTGATCAATCCGTTTGAACAGGTTTTGAGCGACCACCACCCGCAGTGCCGTCGAGAGCGTGTTGCGAATCTGGGCTTGCTCCTGATGGGGAAACACTTCGATCACACGGTCGACGGTTTTCGCCGCGCTCTCCGTGTGGAGCGTGCCGAACACCAGATGTCCGGTCGAGGCCGCCTCGACGGCCAATCTGATCGTTTCCAAATCTCGCATCTCTCCCACCAGGATGATGTCCGGGTCTTCCCGCAGCGCCCCCCGCAGCGCGGCCGCAAACGATTGCGTATGGACGCCCACCTCCCGATGGTTGACGATGCAGCCCTGGCTCCGGTGCACGAACTCGATCGGATCCTCGATCGTGAGAATGTGATCCCGCCGATGCTTGTTGGCATGGTCGATCATCGCGGCGAGCGTCGTCGATTTGCCGCTGCCCGTCGGCCCCGTCACCAGCACCAGCCCCTTCTTCAGCATCGCCGCGCGGGTCAGGATTGGCGGCAGGCCCAGTTCGTCGGCTGTGAGTACCTGACTGGGGATCTTACGAAAGACCGCTGCACACCCGTACTTCTGATTGAAGAGATTTGCCCGGAACCGCGCGAGCCCCGGGATTTCATAACCGAAATCGACGTCTCCCGTATCCTCGAATTGTGCTCGCTTGGGAGCGGGCGTGATCTCGTACAGAAGTTCACGCAGCGCGCCGTCTTCCAGCACACCCTGCCCGTCGATCCGTTCGAGTTCTCCATGGAGTCGCATCGAGGGGCGTTGGCCGGCGATCAAGTGGAGATCCGATCCTCCGCGATCGGCGAGCAACCGAAACAAGTCATCAATTTTGGCCATGTGAAGTCCTTCGGGTCATCGCAGACGCGGATCCGACAGTTTCCGGATCAACAGGAGCCAGGAATCAGGACGACGTCCGTTCACTCTTCAGCCTAAGCAATCGGTGCCGCGCCATGATGCGCGTTCGGCAGCATCTGGTCCGATGCCGGCTGTACGCTCGACAAAGCCTGAATGAAACGAGTCAATCGAAGCTGGTCATGTGCCTCCATCTTGATCAATTCAATACCGAACTTTCCGGGCACGGCCCAGCGGACGGGAGCCAAATCGACCCGGAGTGGGGCCCAGGAATCCGGCAGAAGCATGCGAACTTCCAGATACAGTCCTGGTGAGACACTGACATCGCTTTCGACGGCGCAGCCCTTGACGGACAGGTCCGTCATCCGCCCGGCCCCGACCACCCCATCCCCCGCGAACACTAAGGGACAGGTGACCTGAAACCGAGGATATCGACGGTGTTGGATGCTCATCCTGCTTCTCCTCCTGGATGTGGTTCCTGTGACTGCTCCGGAACGCCGACCGTGCATGACGGCGGCGCGTCTCCCAAAATCTTGCGGATCTTGCGCAGCAGCGACACCGTCGTGAAGGGCTTCTGAAGGAAATTGACTCCCTCGGTCATCACTCCGTGTCGGAAGACCGCATCGTCC
>DATIBM010000253.1:0-6113 GCA_035457545.1 Nitrospiraceae bacterium | reverse complement strand
GACGTCATCGTCAGCGTCCCGACCGGCAGCGGCAAGACCTATGTGGCAGTCGAAGCCGCGCGTCGCGCGATCGACGCCAACCGGACCGTGATCTACACTTCGCCGCTGAAAGCGCTGTCGAACACGAAGTTCACGGAGTTTTCCAGGATCTTCGGACCGGACCAGGTGGGCATCCTGACGGGGGATCGGCAGGATAATGCGCAGGCTCCACTGTTGATCATGACGACGGAGATCCTGCGGAACCTGCTCTACGATGCGGCGGGAGGAGAGATCGACCTTCGCCTCGACCAACTAGGATTAGTAATTCTGGATGAATCACAATACCTAGCTGACCCCGAGCGGGGCGTGGTGTGGGAGGAGACCATCATTTTCTGTCCGGCGCAAGCCAGGCTGCTGTTGCTCTCGGCCTCGATTGGGAACCCGCAGGACATCGCCGACTGGCTGACACATATCCGCCCCTCACCTTGTCGGCTGGTGAAACATGCGCGACGATCCGTCCCGTTGCGCGCCGGATACCTGCATCCCAACGGCAAACTCACGCCGTTATTCCGCACCGTCGGGATCCCTCCCGGACACGGCCATCACCTGCACCCCGAAACCCTTCGGTTGTTCCAACAGTACGAGCAAGAAACCCTCGGTCATCGGGGTTGACGCGTCACTCCGTCAAACGGCTAACGTCAATCGTTAAAGCATAGGACGTCAGGGCCGACATGTCTTCGGTTTTGCAGACGATTGACGGATGACGCTTGACGACCATTCGAAACGGGCACGCTTGTAGAGCACCCGACTAGAAGGCATAGCGCAGGCCGAAGGTGACTCCCTGGCGGCTCGTGCGGAATTGCGTCAAGGGAACCGTTACGCCGCCCCCGCCGACCGGAAAATTCTCCCACTCACCGTCCAGGGTCCGGTTCCACCAAAATCGATATCCGACATCGAAAAACAGCCGCGAGAGGAGCTGGATGCTGGCGCCGCCTTCGAGGTGCGCGCCGATTCCCCATCCCGTCATGCGGAAGCTGGGGTTCTGCTGAAGGTCCGTCCGCAGGTGATGCACATCCTCGTTGGTCAGCCAGGTCACGGGCAGAAAGGCGGCGCGTCCCGTCAGACTCACCCGCCGATGCAATCGGATCTCCGTATCCAGCCCGAGTTCAATCGATCGCCAGACCTGGCTGTTCGTGATGACGGTTTCACCCGCATTCGAGACGGTGCCGGCCGGGCTGCACTGGATCGGCGAAGGGGTCAAGGCCGTACATTCCACCTGGGTCACACCGGTCGCCTGATGCCGTTGCCTCCAATAGTGAAAGCCCGCAAACAGATCCAGCCGGCCGCGGCGCCCGGGAAACGTCCAGACACGCCCGCCCACCTCGCCTTGCACATACCAACTGTGGCTGCCCTCCACGTTGCTGAACGTGCGTGAAAACCGGTGGGCGCCTGTCACGGTGGTGCCGAACGATGCCGCCCCGTCCGCGCTCACGAAATCGTCATCCACCAACCGTCCGCCGCCGATATCCGCAAATCCGAACGCCGCCCTCGCAAACCAGCGTTCCCGCAGCGTGGCCTTGGCGGAGAGTTCGACGAAATTTGCGGCCACATCCTTATAGTCGAGCTTCGAAGAGGGATTGCCGAGCGCGGAACTCACGCCGGACGCATCGTGGCTCCATGTCGTTTTGCCTGTGGAGATCCAGGCCGACAGCCCGGCATCGACTCGCAGGGGACGGGTTTCTTTTCCTTCGACCGATGGGGGCGCGGCATGAACCGGAGAGACATGGAACAGGAGGATCGCGGCAGCCGTTGCAACTGTCTGGAATCCCCTTCGCATCGTAACGAAGGCGGGGGTGAGTTCGGAGAGAACGGAACGGTTTCGATGGGAAGGAAGCGAGAGGGCCTGCCGCACCACCCGTGCACCGGACCATATCAGCTCCATCGTCGATCTATCGTCTGGCCCCGCCGCGTTGGATGATCACGGTGTCGGCGCAACGTTCCCTATTGTCCGGCATGAGGCGCGCGCAGGCGCCGTAGACGTCCTCCATCGCCATCCGGTGGTAGAGATACTGCGAAAACCACACCAGCCAAGTCCCTGCAAGCATAAGCACCAGCAGCGCCAGCCCTGCATAGGTGAACAGGGCCGGACTATGTGCCGGCCTCTGCATCGGAGCAGGCCCGCCGGCCTCCTCGCTCCCGCCCTCATTCGGTCCGACTTTCCGAACGATCTGCATCAACGGTTCCGACTTTTTCGTCGTTCGACCGATCCTACCTCACAATGATGGGTTTCCCTACTCTCTCTTGTTTTTTTGACGGCGCCGTATCCACCGGCCTCTTCTGCCGCTCGTCGCGAATTGGGGGATGTACTGTCGCGGTTTCTACGACAGCCATTGAAGGGTGATGACTACACTTCTACAGATTTCACGCGGACGAGCAAATCGGATGAACTGAAATGCTCCAATATCTCTGTGAGTCTAAGGCAAAAATCAGAAGAGCACGAGCGCCGCTTGACTGGCATGTGAATTGCTGTCCTCAAAGAGCACTTACCGCATATCGCTCACGGCCGGTTATCACACCTACAAGGGGTTGCACGATGAACTGGGGTCGGCCAGACCGGAGAAACATGCTGTCTCAAGCTCTTTGGCTCTACAGGGAATGGTGGCGGTTGTACCTATTGGTCTTCCTGACCATAGGAACGCAAGTCCTGTTTGCATCGGAGAGCCGCGCGTTTTCGTTGAGCCCCTCTCAACTGACGTTCACCGCCACAGCGGGAGCCGGCGCGCCCGCGAGCCAGACCCTGTCATTGTCCGCACCGACATCCGGCGAATGGTTCGGTGAAGCGGAAGCCTCATGGGTAAAGCTTCCTCAAACCTATGGGTCTCTCTCGGGTGGATCCGCTCAACTGTCCGTGTCGGTCAACACGTCCGGGATGACGGCAGGCATCTATACCACCACGGTCCATTTCTGGGCGTCAGGCGGAGGGGATTCCAACACCTATTACAACGCCGTGACCGTCACGCTCAACCTCACGACAGGCGGCGGCGGGGGCGGAGGAACCGGTCCAAGGATCGCGCTCTCACCCACATCGCTCTCGTTTTCGGGAGTGGCCGGCGGAAGCAATCCGGCATCCAAGAGCCTCTCGCTGACCAACCCCGGCGGAAGTACCTTGTCAACAACCTGGGCCTCAAGCGACGGTTGGCTCGTGCTGAGCCGGTCCTCTCATTCGACCGGAACGGAAACCGATTCGGTCTCGGTGACCGCCAGGACTTCCGGCCTCACTGCCGGCACCTATCAAGGGACCATCACCGTGTCCGGCAACGCTTCGAACAGCCCGCAACAGATTCCCGTCACGCTCACATTGACCCAGCCCAGCGGAGGCGGAGGGTCCACTCCGGCCTTGAGCGTCAGTCCTACAAGCCTGACCTTCAATGTGCCGGCATGGTCGCTGGACATGGCCACTCAATACATCAATATCTCGAACACCGGGGGCGGGACGCTGAATTGGACCGTGACCGACCCGGTGAATTGGTTGTACAAGGACGTCGACAGCGGAAGCGGCAATTACGCCCTCAAGATCGACGTGTTCCCCGAATATTTCGGCGGTGCCCCCGGGACCTATACGACCAATGTCACGATCAGCGCCTCCGGCGCCTCCGGCTCCCCCAAGACCATTCCGGTCACGCTGAACATCGGATCAACCTCAGGTGGAGGTGGCGGAAGTGGCGGCGGCGGCACCAGTCCGGTCTTGAGCGTTAGTCCATCAAGCTTGACCTTCAATTTGCCTGAATGGTCCTGGGACTCGGCCACTCAATACATTAATATCTCCAACACCGGAGGCGGCACGTTGACCTGGACCGTCACCGACCCCGTCGACTGGCTGATCAAGGATGTCAACGGCAACACCGGCAATTACGCCCTCAAGATCGACGTGTATCCCGGATCTTTTGGCGGCACGCCCGGCACCTATAACACCACCGTCACGATCAGCGCCTCCGGCGCCTCTGGGTCTCCGAAGACCATTCCCGTCACAATGAACATCGGAGGAAGCGGCGGAGGAGGTGGAGGCGGCGCGGCCAGCGTGACGCTTACTTGGAATGCCAACGGCGAATCCGATCTGCAAGGCTACAGGGTCTATTATGGAACCTCTTCGAGGAACTACACGACCAACACGGACGTGGGGAAGGTGACCTCCTACACCGTGAGCGGACTGGCCACCGGAGCCACCTATTACTTCGCAATCACCGCATTGGATACGTCGGGAAACGAAAGCGGATTCTCGGGGGAAGTCTCGGCGTCACGCTAACCGTAGGGGGAAGAGGGGCGAGGGCATAGGCTCTCCCCCTCTCTCCTTCGACTCGCCCAACCCTGCATCTGCCCGGACACAACCTATCAGTCCCTGTGCTCGCCCGACTTGTGGTGGGCTGCGCTTGACCCCCTCTCCGTCAGCACTGTATAAGAAACAGCTCTTCTGCGCCCGTAGCTCAATGGATAGAGCACCAGACTACGGATCTGGGGGTTACAGGTTCAAGTCCTGTCGGGCGCGCCATGAAATCCGCCACTTCACTCCCCTCCCCGTTCTCCGCCGAATCTTCGGTCCCGGTTATGGCCCCGGTTGCACACGATCTTCCCTTGTTAACCGCCCCTTATGCATTGTGAACGTTAAAACCGAGGGAAACGAAACGCGCTCAGGCACCTCATCATAAATTCCGCCATCTCGCGTTCCATGGCCTCGAATCCTTGGCAGAACGGACATGAAAGTCCGGGGCCGCTTCTGAGGCCATGACAGAACACACAACGAATCGTTATAGGAGCCACGATATCTTCGATCTCTTCCGCATGTGCAGACGGTCTGACGAGCGGCTCCGGACCACGAACCCGCGACGGGTGTTGGGTGGAGGCAAACGGCTCAGGTGCGATGCCGCCTGAGCCTCTGATCCGGCGCCGTCGCTCGATGCTGGCATCGTACTCTTTCCTTTTTCCCGGATCGGATAAGACTTCGTACGCCTCTTGGATGGCTTGAAACTGTTCCTTCCCTTCGATGCCTGCGTGATCCGGATGGCACTGCTTGGCCAACCTGCGATACGCAGCTTGGATGCCTTGGAGACTTTCGCCGCGATCCACTCCTAGGACCGCATAGTAGTCGTTGGCGCTCACTTGATCACCTGGCATTCAAAACAATATAGGTCGCGATCACTTGTGATCACTCGCACAAGACACAGGGTCATGGGGATCGCGTCTTACGCGCCAGCCACGTGGGAGGTCCGCGCCGCCCTCCTACGCCACCGTGACTTCAATGGATTTGGGTCTCGCCTTTTCAGATTTGGGCAGGCGCACGGTCAATAATCCGTTCTTAAATTCCGCCGTGACATTCTGTTCATCTACCGAATCAGGCACCGTAAAGCTCCCGGCAAAGTGGCCATAGGCGCGCTCGATCCTGTGATACCGCTTGCCTTTCTCTTCCTTTTCCTGCTCCCGAGTGCCGGAGATTGTCAGGACCCCGCCTTCGACCGACAATTTGACAGCCTCCTTCTCCACGCCAGGAAGCTCGGCGCGGATCTGAAACTCGGCATCGGTTTCCAGCACATCTACGGCGGGAGCCCAATCAGCCAAGGCCAGGGATTCTTCCCCTCCATCGCCCAGAGTCCTCTGTCCTGTGAGCAGGCGGTTGAGCCGATCGGACATGTTCTCAATTTCTCGGAGTGCATCGAGGGGCATCGTGGCACGCATCAGGTCCATGGGGAGCCTCCTTCGTTAGAGGTGGGATAGAATTATGATGACTACCCGCTGCCAACTCTTGTCAAGAGGGGGCGATGGAACGGTTGCAACGCACGTCGTGGGAGGGGGCTAGCCTGTCGTCCTTTAAAACCAGAGCCTTAGCGCAGCCTTGGCTGTACCGAGCATTTGCTCTGAGGAAAGCCCACATCAGCGAAATATCAGGTTGCGCATTGGCGCGCCACGTCGCGCAGGTTTCTCACGCAACACGCTCAGACTCTCGCCACCAAGCTGGCACTGACGCCCTTCTTTTTCCGTCGGTTGCGTATCGAATCGCTGTAATCCCAAAATGATAATGTCCGCTTTCGCCAAGATAGAAATGTCCTCTTCATCGGTAGACTGCCGGCTTGTATCAGGAGGGC
>DATIBM010000252.1:0-2432 GCA_035457545.1 Nitrospiraceae bacterium | reverse complement strand
ACCGCCCGGTTCACCGGCCAGGAGACTATTACGCTCACAGTCATACAGACCACCCGGTCGGTCATGTTAAATGCCGCCGACCTGACCATTTCATCCGCCATCGTTCGTGGCCCGGCGGGTCAACGTCTTGAGGCCCGGATCGAGATGGAGGCCTCCTCGGAGCGCGCCCGGTTTATGTTCCCGGAGGCCCTGACTCCGGGGGACTGGCACCTGGACCTGCTGTTTCAAGGCACGCTGAACGATCAGTTGAGAGGCTTTTATCGCAGCACCTATCGCGATGAAACCGGCGACCCGAGGGTTATGGCCGCCACGCAATTTGAGGCCACTGATGCGCGTCGCGCCTTTCCCTGTTGGGATGAGCCGGATTTCAAAGCGGTGTTTGCCACCACCTTGGTGATCGATCCCGCGCTCACGGCGGTCTCGAACACTCAGGTGGCGACCGAGTCGGTCGTCGCCGGCAAGAAAGTCATCAGCTTTGCGGACAGCATCACCATGTCCACGTATCTCGTGGCGTTTGTGATTGGCCGGCTGGAAGCCACGCCGCCCGCCTATGTGGCGAAGACACCGCTCAGATTGTGGACCGTGCCTGGAAAACAAACGCTCACATCCTTCGGACAAGAGATCGCCGTCGCGTCCCTGACCTTCTTCCAGGATTACTATGGGATGGCGTATCCGGGCGACAAGCTGGATCTGCTCGCCATCCCCGACTTCGCCTCCGGCGCCATGGAAAATCTCGGCGCCATCACGTTTCGTGAGACGGCACTCCTGGTGGATCCGGTCACGGCCACCCATGCCGAATTGGAACGGGTGGCCGACGTGGTGGCGCATGAGAATGCGCATATGTGGTTCGGCGATCTGGTCACCATGTCGTGGTGGAACGGGCTGTGGCTGAACGAGGCGTTTGCCACCTTCATGGAGATGCTGGCCGTCGATGCCTGGAAGCCGGAATGGAAACGCTGGGACTCCTTCAGTGTGTCCCGGGCGGCGGCTTTCTCCGTCGATGGCCTGTTGAGTACGCGGCCGATCGAATTTCCGGTTCGCGCACCCAAAGACGCCGATGCCATGTTCGATGTCTTGACCTATGAAAAAGGCGCCTCGGTGCTGCGTATGCTGGAGCAACATCTCGGGCCGGCCGTGTTTCGCGCCGGCGTCCAGGATTACTTGCGGACGCACGCCTACGGCAACGCGGATACCACAGACCTGTGGGTGTCGTTGGGGAAAGCGGCTCACCAGCCGGTTCCGGCGTTGATGGATGGCTGGATCTTCCATCCCGGCTTTCCGCTCGTGACGGCCGTGGCGGCCGCATCCGGGCTCACCCTTACACAACAGCGGTTCAGCTATCTCCCGCATCCCCCGGCCGCCGAGCAGCACTGGCAGGTGCCCGTGCAGATTCGCATCGTCAGCGAAGGCCAGACGGAGCATCGCCGGCTGCTCCTCACCGATGCTCAGACGACGGTGCCGCTCCCGGCCAACGTTCAACAGGTGATCGTCAACGAAGGGGGCCATGGTTTCTACCGTGTCCGCTATGATTCCGCGTTGCTCCAACGGTTGCTGGATGCTGGGCTCGATCGCCTGGCTCCCGTCGAACGGTTCAATGTGGTCGGCGATGCCTGGGCGACCACGGTCGCGGGCCACACGCCGCTCAACGAGTATGTCAACCTGACCGCGCATTTTCAGCATGAGCGAGACAAGAACGTCTGGGCCGTGTTGCTGGAATCCTTTTCGTTCCTTAATCGCATCGTGAGGGATCGTGATCGTCCTGTCTTGGAGGCCTTTGTCCGCTCCCGGCTATCGCCGCTGGTCACGGAACTGGGGTGGGAACCGGCGGCCGGCGAGAATGACCTTATTCGACAACTTCGTGGAGAACTGATCGGCGCCCTGGGGAAACTCGGCAATGATCCCGCGACGCAGCAGCAAGCGGTCGAGCGCTACCGGCGCTATACCGAAGATCCTGCAGCCGTCGATCCCAACCTGCTTCCGGCCATGGTCATCATCCTCGCGCACATTGGAGACACCGCCCGGTATGAAGAATTTTCCGCCCGCTACCGGACCGCAGCGACTCCGCAAGAGGAACGGCGCTACCTCTTCTCGCTGGCGGCTTTCAAGGAGCCGGCGCTGCTGTCCCGGACGTTGGCCCGCACCATCAATGGTGAGATGCGAACGCAGGACGCGCCGTTCATCGTCGGCGCGGTCCTCGGAAACGTGTACGGCCGGGAGGTGGGCTGGAATTTCGTGAAGACGCATTGGGATGACATGGACCGATTGTTCCCGAAACAAGGTCTGCGCCGCATGTGCGGAGGCATCGTCGCGCTCGCCACACCGGAGTTGGAGCGAGACGTTCACGACTTTTTTACCACGCGCAAGATCGACCTTGGCGGCAAGACGCTCGCGCAGTATTTGGAACAACTGCGTATTGCCGTCGCCTTCGGTGA
>DATIBM010000251.1:0-10487 GCA_035457545.1 Nitrospiraceae bacterium | reverse complement strand
GGCTCTGCTTGTCGGTCAGGGGACCGGTCAGCCCGTCGAGCATGTTGTCGACGTAGCCGCGGATCGCCGTCATGGGAGTGCGCAGCTCGTGGGAGACGATCGACACGAACGCGGACCGGAGCTTGTCGAGTTCCCTCAACCGTTCATTGGCGGCGAGCAGCTCTTGCGTCCGTTCGCGAACGCGGTGCTCCAAACTCTCGGTCAAGTTTTCCAATTGATGATAGGTCCTGGCGTTGTCGATCGCGACGGCCACGTGGCTCGCGACCGTGGTCAACAGGTCAAGATCCTCCTGGGTGCAGCGGGTCTCGCCGCGGTCGGCGCAGAGGAATCCGAGTATCCGCTGCTGGGTTCGGAGCGGCGCCACGACAAACGAGTGAATGCGAATCCGCCTCAGGAGTTCGAGAAGCGCCGGATAGATCCGCTCGCTGACTGTCTCGATGTCCTGGATCAGCAAAGGTTTGCCGCGAATCAAGGCCTCCGCTCCCAGGGTATCGGTGTCACGGACCGGAATGTCGATCTGCAGGCCGAGGCGGACGATGTCCTCCGGCACGCCGGAGGCCCGAGCCAGCCGCGCGTTGCCGCTTTCTTGGTCGTAGAAAAACAGGCCCATGCGCGCGAGCCCAAGATTGTCGGTCAACAGTTGAAGCACCGAGCTCAGCAACCGATCCAGTTCCAGCGTCGAGGTGATGGCGGCGCCGGCCTGGTTCAACGTCGTCAATTGCCGGACCTGCCGGGAGATCGTCTCCAGGTTTCTGGAGATGGCTTGATCGCGGTCCTTCAACGATTGGGTCATGCTGTTGAACGTCGTTGTGAGTTCGCCGACTTCATCGTCCGTCGTCGGCTGGACGGTGGCCGACAGGTCTCCGCCGCTGATCCGCCGCGCGATCACGACCAGCGACCGCAGCGGGGTGATGATCCGATTCGTCAGCAGGATGGTGCCGGCGATGCCGCCAAGGATGATGAGGATCGTGAGCAGGGCGGAGGTGCGGACGGCCTCCATCAGGGCCTGGTTCAGGCGCGATTCCGACAGCCCGACCTGGATGAGCCCATAGATCCTCGGCGAGGCTCCGGCGCCCTTGCTGGGCGGCGCCAAGGTCTCCAGGCTTTCCAGCGATGGCCCCTCGCCCAGGAGGTCGCGATCGGACGGCTTGGTCACCGGGAGCGCAAAATCGTACACGCCTTCTCCGCCGATGGCCGAGGGCCACAGCGGATTGCCCCGTTCCGCCACGCGGACCTGCGGGTCGCTCCCTTCCCGAGCGGCCATATAGGAGAGGATCGGCTCCGTGGTGGAGACTTGCAGCAGACGGGGCGCCAGCGTGGGATCGGGATAAAGCGGAGTCTGCGGCGATCGGACCCGATGCGTGCCGTCGGTGAACGCGCCCTTGGTCTTGGCGACGAGCGGTTTGCCCTCCGAATCGGAAATCACGACGTAGACGACGTCTTCCGCGGCCAACGCGACGTCCGCGAATTCGGTCAGCGTCAGCAGATCTTCGGTGGCGATGGCGAATCGCACCCGGGGATTGAAGGTCAGGTTCTTGACGAGAACCTTCCCGATGTTGGTCAGTTGCTGCGTCATCGTGGCCTGCTTGTTGTAGAGAAAATACCCGCTCAACCCCGAGCAGGTGACGATGATGATCAGGCCGAAGAAGACCACGAACCGCGTCCTCAGGCTGAGGAAGCGTCCGGGGCGGCCGGGGCCTGGAGCTGGAGTCTGTGATCGGAGCGGCGTCATGGCATCCTCTAATAGCGCTCGTCCGCGCGCCGCTCGATCTCGGGAGGAATATCGAGGCCGAGGAAGCGAGCGGTCTTGAGGTTGAGGGCCAGGTTAAAGCGATCGGGGACCGTTTTGACGGGCGGCACGACCTGCCGGTCCAGAATGCGCTTGGACAGGCGCGCCGCTTGTTTGCCGATGTCCCGATAGTTCACGGACAGGCCAAGAAGCGCGCCCCGCTTCACGAACTCCGACGAAAAGCCGAAGACCGACCGGTTGGCGTCCAAGCTCTCCTGGAGGATGAACGGCAGGGACTCCTCGCTCAGCACGGTCGTATCCGGGACCAGCCAGAGGGCATCGACCAGCGGAAGCAGGGTGCGCAGCATCGGAGGAATCTCGCGTTCGGACGAAATCGGCTGGGCCAACAGCTCGATCCCCTGCTGCTTCGCGACGGCGGTCGCCTCCTGCAACAGCCGGGAGGTCTTGCCGGGGTCGTAGAGGACGCCCACCCGTTTGAGCTTTGGCAGGATCGCCTTCATCGTGGCGAATTGCTGGGCCGGCGGGACCTCGAGCGAGATGCCGGAGACGTTCGGCGCGGAGAGGTCGTACTTGTCGGGGTCGAGCACCAGGCAATAGACGACCGGGACATCGAGGACTTCGAGCTTGGCGGCGAGCGCGGCCTTCACGCCCACGGCCAGCACGAGCGCGGCGTCGGACGCGCGGATGCGGCGCGCCAGCTTGCGCCCCCGTTCCAGGTCCCCTTCCAGATCGTATTCGCGGAGGGTGAGGTTGTCGTTCGTGGCGGTGGAGCGGAAACCTTCGACGGCCTGATTATAGGCCGACAGGTCGGAGGATTTGAGGATGGCGATCTCGGTGGCCCCGCTCTCGGCCACGGAATGGGGAGACACCAGCCAGGCGAATGAAAGCGCCAAGACCAGCGGCCATGGGGCGGAACGCCACCGGTTCACGGCAGGGCCGGCCTTTCCGGAGCAAAGCCCCGTGCCAGGCCGAGGCACGATGTCCCCGGCGAGTCACGGCGACAGGCCTGCCCTTGTGAATCGAGGCTCCTCATCGATGGGTCCGGTCGGTGATGTCTTCGGCCAAGCCCGCGATCCGGTAGACGCGGCCGGCTCGGTCCAGAATCGGGAAGGCCCGGTCTCTGACCCAACGGATCGATCCGTCAGGGCGGACGATACGATAGGTTTCGTCGTACAGCCCGGGCACCTGCTTCGTCAGCGCCGCCTCTCGCACGCGCGGCTGATCGTCCGGATGGATCGATTCCATCCAGGATCCAGGGGAGGCGTAGAGACTGCCGCGGGATCGGCCCCAAATCGTTTCATAGGCCGGGCTGACGTAGAGGATGCGCGTCTTCTCGGGGTCCGACAGCCAAAAGACCTCGCGGATGTGCTCCGCCAACTGGCGGAACATTTCTTCGCTTTCGCGCAAGGCCTCTTCCGCCCGTTTGCGGTCGTTCACGGACTGTAACGTCCCGGCCATCCGCACGAACCGTCCTTGGCTGTCCCAGATGGCCTGGCCGCGCGATCGAAACCAGCGGTATTCGCCTCGCTTCGTGCGCAGACGGTATTCCACGTCATAGAGGCGTGCCCCGTTGATATGGGCGGAGAGGGCGTCGAACACCATCTCCTTGTCATCCGGATGGAGCCGCGACGTCCAGCTTTCCAGCACGTCCGGAAATTCCTGCTCTCCATAGCCGAGGAGGGCCTTCAGGCGCGGCGACCACCAGACCGGCGTGTCCGGCGACAACCAAGGTTGGCCCGGGCGGGGATGGCCGTCCCAGAGGCCGAGGTTCGATCCGTTGATGGCCAGCTCCAGCCGCTCTTCGCTGATGCGCAGGGCCTCCTCGGCCCGTTTGCGTTCCGTGATATCGCGGATGATCCCGCTGAAGAACCGGCCGCCGGCGCTGGTCCAGGTCGCCAACGAGAGCTCAAGGGGAAACTCCGCGCCGTCGCGCTTGAGGCCATGGAGCTCGATGGGCCGGCCGATCAAACGGCTCTGGCCGGTCTGCTGCAGCCGCACCAGGCCGGCGGCGTGGGCCTCACGGTAGCGGGCCGGCATGAGCACCGTCAATGGCCGGCCCGCGAGGTCTGCCTCCCCGTAGCCGAACAGCTCGGCGGCCGACTTGTTGCAGGAGACGATGATCCCCTCCTGATCGGCGACTACGATCGCGTCCGACGCCGACTGGACGATCGCGCGGAACCGCTCCTCGCTTTCATTGAGCGCATGCTCGACTTGCTTGGCCTTGACCGCCAGCGCCTGGACCCCCACGGCCCGGCGCAACGTCGCGCGCAGCTCGTCACGATTGTAGGGTTTGGTCAAGTAGGCGAAGGCCCCCTGCATCAAGGATCCGATCGTCCGTTCGGAATTGGTGAAGGCGGTGAGGATGATCACGGGGAGCGTCGGGTCCATCCGTTGAAGCGACTCCAGCACGGAGAGGCCGTCCAAATCGGGAAGGCCGAGGTCGAGAATGACCGCGTTATAGTGGCGGTCCTGCGTCTGAGACAGGGCTTCGGTGCCGGTGCCGACGAACTCGACCTTGTACCCGTCGTGCTCCAGCAGCTCCTGCAATGTGAAACCGATGTCGGGATCGTCGTCGACGATGAGAATGGAGCAATCGGACGTGGACGTAATCATGGCTTCCCTCCATACCAAGCTTGCTAGACCCGGCGGCTCATCGGGCGCAGCCCTTCTTCATTGACGCCGCCGGAGAAATACTTCCAGTGATCCTCTTCGCTTTTCTGCCATACCAACCTTCGGTTGTACCGCGGGCTCTTTATCGTTTTTAAGAACATGATGCCCGCGGAGAAACTCCTCCAGTGGGTCTTTGTTCCTTCATACCAAGCTTGCTAGACCCGGCGGCTCATCGGGCGCAGCCCTTCTTCATTGACGCCGCCGCCGGAGAAACGCCTCATGGACTGCTCCTCTACTTCAAATGCTCGCATGCAGCCCGATGAATATGCGCCGTCCGGCTCGGGGAAGCCGGGATTCCGCGCGTAGTCGGAATCCAACAGGTTCTCGAAGGCGAGATAGGGCTTGAGGCCTTTTCGGACCTCGTACATGAGCTTCCCGTTCAGCAAGACAAAGTTGGTGTAGGTCGGGAGGCGGCCCGGCGAGAAATCCGCGTTGGTGAACGGCGAGCCGTCGATATAGGACAGTTGCAGAAAGCCGCTGAGGCCGACGGGCGATTGGTAGGTCAGCCGCGAGTTGACCTGATGGTAATAGGTGTTCCCCGGCGCCTGGCCGAGGCTCTCGAAATCGATGTTGTCCTGCTTGAGGAACGTGCCGGCCTTGAGCCGGAATTGTTTGGTCAGATCATAGGCCGCTTGCAGGTTCGTGCCGTAGACATCGTTCCGGTCCCGGCTGATATCGGTGTATTGGGAGAACAATTGGTTCGGATAGAACACCAGGTCGTTGCTGAAGCGGTCGTAATAGACGTTGCCCCGCAGTTCCAGCCGGTCAAACAGCCGCGTCGTCCCGTAGAGATCCAGGTATTGCCGTTTCCAGGTGGGAAAATTGGTGAAGGTGAGCCCGCCGCCTAATCGTCCGCCGCTTTGCAGGTTGATGTTCACCGGGTTCTCGAGGTCCGCACTGTAGTAGCCGGCTTGAAAGGCGATGCGGCTGGTCTGGGAAAAATCATATCCAAGGTTGAGCGAGAGGTTCCCCTTCTCATAGGCCGCGTTTTCCCTCACGTCGGTCGGCTGCACCGGCGTGGGTTGAAAATCGGAGGCTAGGGGGAATCCGTTGCTCCGGCGATAGCTCCCGGCGAGGAAGTAATTGAAGCCGCCCTTCCTGCCCCCATGTTGCAGCCAGTAGTCCTGGGTGTTGTGGCTTTCATAGGAGGCCGTGAGCCTGGTCGTCGGCACGGCGGTGCCGCGCTTGGTGACGATGTTGATGACGCTGCCGATGGCGTTGGGACCGTAGGCGGCGTCCACCGGGCCCTTCACGACCTTGATCTTGTCGACGTTGTCGATCGGCAAATTGTTCAAATCGACGTCCCCGAAGAACGGATCGTAGACCGGGCGGCCGTCGATGAACACGATGGTCTGCCGCACCGTCAACCCCCGGATGGTCGCGGAGGAGGGATTCTTGCCGCCTCCGACCGACAGGAAGAGCCCCGGCACGAAGCGCAGCGCATCGGCTACGCTTCGGGCGTTCTGGTCGAGGATATCCTGGGCCGTCACTTCAAAGACCTGCGAGGTTGGTCCCAACGTCTGCTCGCTCAATCGCACGAGTTCCCCATCTGAAACAATTCCGGGTTCTGCTCCTCGCCCATGAACGCAAACAAATCCTTGGTCTCCTGAGACTCGGCAGCGCCGGCCGGTGAATTCATCACGAGAATCCCGATGAGACACATGATCAGCAACCAGGTTGCGAACATACAACCTTCTATGGCGTGAGGCGCCACGCCTGCCGCCTCATTCCCTGCGGCCGCTGCTCGCGCGGGCGCTCCGGGACGAGTACCTCACCATAGCTCTCTCGACGATCCCTGCCCTCGCGGGGGCTTCCGGGGGATCGCGCCAACCTTATGTCGATTCCAGCCTCCCTTCGCGCGTCTGGTCCGGCGCCGGCTCGCGCTGATAGGGCGTCCGCTCGATCGCGATGCCGATCGTGCCGATAATCTGTCCGGTGTCGTTCCGGAGGGGCTCCACATGCGTGTGGAATGTGAGGCCCATCCAGGCCTGCTCGTAGGTGATGGATTCGCCGGAGAGGGCGCGCCGATGGGCGGCAATGGCCGGGAAGCTGTCGTCCCGGCTGTTGAAGTAGTCGTACAGGGTCGTCCCCACCACCTCGTTGGGCCGGTGACGGAGCAGCGTCAGGCCGGTGCCGAGCGAGGAGGTGAAGCGCAGGTCCCGGTCGGTGGTCCAGAGAATGCCCGGCACCTTGTCGAGCAACAGGTGCAGGCCCTGTTCGCGATGGTGCAGCGCGTCCTGGGCCTGCTTTCGCTCGCTGATATCTTCGCACACGATCATGATGAGCGGCCGGTCCGCATGGTTCCGGACGACGCGCGCCCGTTCCTTCACCCACATCACGGTGCCGTCCTTCCGGACCTTGCGGAATTCCCAGGTCAGCACGTGTCCGTCCAGGGCCAGGCAGGAGGCGAGGTGGCGCCGGATCGACGCGCGGTCCTCCTCATGCACGACCGTGAAGACCGGCTGGCCGATCAGCTCGGAGACCGCATACCCGAGTTGGTCCGCGCCGAACCGGTTGACGGATTGCACCAGGCCTTCGGGATCGACGGTGAAATACATCGAGGGATTGTCGTCATACAGGACCCGGTACCGTTCCTCACTGATCTGGAGCGCCTCTTCGGCGCGTTTCCGCAAGGTGATGTCCCGGATGATCCCGCAGAAGAACGTGCCCTGTTGGCTGGTCCAGGTGGTGAGCGTGAGCTCGATCGGGAATTCGCTCTCGTCCTGCCTGAGCGCGTGCATTTCCACCGTCTTGCCGAGGATGCGGGATTCTCCGCTGGAGGCGAAGCGCTCCAGACCCCGCTGATGGGCCTCCCGGTAGCGGGCCGGCATCAGCATCGTGAGGGGCTGGCCCGTCAGTTGCGATTCCGTCCGGCCGAACAGCCGTTGGGCGGCCGGATTGCACGACAGGATGATGCCCCGCGCGTTGGCCAGGATGATCGCGTCGGTAGCCTGTTGCACGACCGACCGGAATCGTTCTTCTTCGGCGGTTCTGGCCTGGTCGCTCGTTCTCCCACGAAGCGGCGGAGTCCGGACCCCGACGGCCCGGCGCAACACCGACCGCAGCTCCTCGCGATTGTAGGGCTTGGCCAAAAACGCGAAGGCCCCGTGCCCCAGGCTCGCCACCGACCGTTCAAGGGTCGAATAGGCGGTCAGCACGATGACCGGCAGGGTCGGCACCACCGACAGGATTGCGGCAAGCACCTCCGACCCGTCGCAATCGGGCAGGCCGAGATCCAGCAACACCGCCGCGAACGACCGCTCGGAGACGCGCGCGATGGCCTCGCGCCCTGTTGACACCGACTGAACCTCGTAGCCGTCGTGCTCCAACAGGTCGAGCAGACCGGCGGCAATGTCCGGGTCGTCGTCCACGATGAGCACGGCCGGATGGGGCAGGAGCGGGTCTTCGACAATCATGAGCAACCTCCACGGTTCTTCGAATGAGGAATGTGAAATGTGGAATGAGACATGTCAGATGAGGAATGCTCCAGGGACGATTCAGAATGAGAAATGTGAAATGAGAAATGGTCCGCGGGAGATGCGGAAAGAGAAATGCGGGCGCTATCCTCCTTCGCCCTTTCGGGAGAGGAGATCGTATTCCGCCCTTGCCCTCCGGGAGAGGGCATCTCAACTTTCTCTTGTCTTCTGGGAGAGAAGATCCCAGTTCCCCCTCTCCCTCTGGGAGAGAACATTTCAGTCCTCCCTCTCCCTCCGGGGGAGGGTTGGGGTGAGGGTCCTGCCGCCTCCGCAATGCGTTCAAGAACTCCTTCGAGGTTCATCAACACCTCGTGATTCCAGAAGCGGAGCACGCGATACCCGGCTTGAGCTAAATCGTGCGAGCGACGGTTATCCGCGTCTGCCTGCTCCGCGTGCTGTCCGCCGTCCAACTCGATGGCCAATTTGAGCGTGAGACAACAAAAATCCACGATGTAGGGTCCGATAGGATGTTGCCGTCGAAACTTGAGCCCGCTGAGCTGGGGTGAACGGAGCGCTCTCCACAGTGTCCGCTCGGTGTCCGTCTGCTCACGTCGGAGACGACGCGCAGGGTCTTGTTGTGTATCTCTGTCCCCGCCGTGGCGAGGGTTAGAGGGGGGATTTCTCGACTTAGCCTTCATAATTTCTGATTCCCCATTCCACACTCGCTCGGCATTGAGCACTTGTCTTCAATTCTCCCCTCATCCCGGCCTTCTCCCCCGAGGGGGAGAAGGGAAGGTTGAGGGGGCATTCTCCAATCGCTTGACCGCTGTCCGACAAAGTAGCTATCCTGTCCGACAGGAGGTGGCACGATGGCTCTTGTTCAAGTGTCGGCTCGACTGAATCCGTCCCAGTTGAAGCGGGCCAAGAAGGCCCTCGGGACCAAGACAACGAGCGAGACTCTTCAAAAAGCCTTGGACCTGGTCACCGAAAAGGCGGCGCACGATTGGGTGATCCAACGGTACAGCGGCGTCGGGAAACCGGATGCCTTCAAGCACGCCTAAGTTCGCCATTCTCGACGCCTCCGTTTACATTGAGAACTTCCGAACCGGCCGTTTCGCATTTCGGATCCTTCAGTCCCCATTCGTGGTCCGATGCTCGGCGGTCGTGCTTCATGAACTCCTTCGCGGAGCGCAATCGAAGCTTGAGCGTCGATTCGTGATGGACTTGATGGATCGATGCCAGATCCTCACCCCCACCGAAGCTCATTGGCTTCAGGCTGCTGAGACTCTGAGTGCGATGAGGAAGCGCGAGCACTACGACCGCTTCAAGGTGCGCGACTTGGCCATGGATGTGTTGGTCGCGCTGTCCGCTCGCAGCATCGGAGCGGCCGTCATCACCTGTAACAAGACCGATTTCCCAACTATCCACCGCCATCTGTCTTTCCATCTGGTCTGTTGGGACTAGCCTCTTTCTCTCTCATTCCTCATTCCACACTCAGCACTCAGAACCTCACCGTCAGCCAGCCCATGACGCGGCTCCCGATCGTATCGCCGAGCGGATGTTCCTTGGCTTGTCGTTCAGTGCGTTGAACACTGAAATCGCCGCCTCGGCCTCCCGCCGATAGCCCGCCGCCGCCCGCTTTTGCCAGAACCGGTAGGCGCCGCGGAGATTCACCAGGTCGTACGAGCCGACCCGAGGGTCGACGACCGGACCGCCGAACGGCACCAACAGCGGAAAGGTAGACCCGATGGGATAAGTCGCCGCTCCCACATGGTGCCAGGCGGCTTCGCCGCTCCAGCCGTTTTCCCAGTCGCCCCGCATCCCGGCGTTGAACTTGAGACGTGGGGCGCCGCGTTGAAAGGCCGGACTGTTTGTCTGGCCGATCTCCTGATAGGTGACATTGGCGAAGGCGCTCAGCCAGCTCGCGGCGAGCACCTCAAGACCCGCTTCCGCGCCATAGATATCCGCCTCTCCCCCGTTGGCGTTCTGTTGCAAGGTGGGGGAGAGCGACGTCGTGTTGATGAGGTCGCTGATGTGGTTGAAGAACAGGCTGCTCTGGACGGTGACTCGGCGCCATCGGCCCTGGTAGCCGACTTCATAGGACAGGATCTGTTCCGGGTTCAGGCCGGTATTGCCCGTGAGGGTCACGGTGGGCAGACCGGTCGAGCCGGCAAAGATGCGCCTGAGGTCCTCCTGCGTCTCGAACAGCGTGGGGGGCCGATAGGCGACCGACACGTTCGCGCGCAGGGTCTGGCCCGGCGCGAGCGTATAGATCAGCGCCAATCGGGGGCTCACCGTGTGATGAATCTCGGTGTGCAGGTCGTACCGCAGGCCGCCGACCGCGACGAGCGCCGGCGCAAGCCGCCACTCGTCCTGGACAAACAGCCCGAGCCGGTCTTCCCGCCCGAAGGCCGCCGTGCAACTGCATGAGAGGGAGTTGTGCCGGTAATTGATGCCGTAGGTCACCTCATGGGCCTCCCAGAGGCGGACGGAATGTTGGGCCTCGATGTTGTAGGTATTGCCCGAGAAAGCCAGCAGGGTGGACCCGTCGCGGGTCAGGACCTGCGTCAGTCCGTCGAGAGACGGATGCGACAAAGCATGGCTGTCCGTGTAGAAGCCGCTCCAGAAGGCGCGGATCGTGAAGTGCCCCT
>DATIBM010000250.1:0-4361 GCA_035457545.1 Nitrospiraceae bacterium | reverse complement strand
ATTTGCAAATTGCCTCAAGTCCGTTCCTCCTCCATTGCCTGGCGGATGAGGACCTCGCGCATCAGTGTTTCCAAGTCCTGATGCATCAGCTGGATGCTGGACTCGAGCTGGCTCAGCATGGCTTCACGGACATAGAGGTCGTCGCTGGAGTAGAGTCCGCCTTGTCCCAGGAGCAAGCGCTTCCGCTCCTGCTCTTTGGTCGAACCCGGTTCCCCCATCCGGCCTTCATCCCGCCAGGTTTGCAGCATGACGTCCCGAAGGCTATGGCCCTCAAGATCCCGCACGTTCGGCTCCGTGAGAAAGCGCCAGACGCGTTCGGAAAAAAACGCCTCATTCTTTTCTCCCTCCCAAAAAGCCTCCAAGTGATTGTGCGGGTGCTGGAACTCCTGACGTACAGTCGTGAAATTGGCGGACGTGCCGAACAGCACTTCGAGCGCGCCGCCCGCAACCGAGGCCAGGTTCCCGGCATCGCCCGCCTGGGTAACCATGCTGAATCCGCCGGACAGAATATTGGCCAAGCCGCCGAAAATCACGCCCATGATGGTCTGGAAGGTGGTGCGTCTGGTCTGCATGTCCTTGAGCCGATCCTGGACGTGGTCGGCTCGTTGCACTTCACATTCGATTTCTGCAACCAGACTGGATACTTCAAGCGAGGCCAACTGCAGGCGCGCGAGTAACTTGCGCCTGATCCGCTCGCCCTCCGGATCGGCGGCCAGGTCCTGCTCCGCTTTGGCCAGCCGATCGAGCAGCGGCAGCAGATCCATCACGTCTGCGATATGGACGGCGATGGGAGAATACAGCTTCAAGGCCACTTCCCGGCTGACGGCCTGGCCGGGGGTCTGCAGCGTATCGACCTGGCTTAAGGGCATTTTCCGAAGCTCGGAGGACGCGGGAAGGCAACGGCGCTCGAAGGCGGACGGGCGGCCATCGGGCGGCAAGGTCTTGGCGCAGGCCTGGAAAGCCGGTGCGATCAGAAGCATCGCGATCAGGGCTTTTCCGAACCTCTTTGTTTCGAAGCGCGTGTAGATCCGTTGATATCCCTGCCTGATCATCGGGTCCCTCGCTGCAGGGATGGAACAGGATCCATCGGGTTCAGGCACGGCAGGGTTCTGCCTCCAATCCCGGTCGGCTCCGTCCCGCAGGGCGTCAGACTTGCACGGGTATCGGACTCGGGATATGTCGTTTCACCGGAGAACGTCCTATGACCTGCAAAGAAGTGATGACCACCCGGGTCACCACCTGTTTCCCCGGCGCCAGTGCGCAGGCGGCCGCGCTGATCATGTCGGAAGAAGACGTGGGCATCGTGCCGGTCATCGACCCGGAGACCCATCGTCTCCTCGGAGTCGTGACGGACCGCGACCTCTGTCTCGATGTGATTGCGGCGGGCAAGCACCCGCGTGAAGCGCATGTCGCGGAGAGCCTGCATCCACAGCCGGTGACCTGCCGGCCGGACGATTCGATCGAGACCTGCCTGCACTTGATGCAGCAGCATCAGGTCCGGCGGATTCCGATCATCGACGACCACGGCGTCTGCGTCGGCATCGTCGCCCAGAAGGACATCGCGCTGCGGGTGCCGGAGCCGTCCGCCGTTCATGAGACCGTGCGGGAGATTTCGAAGTCGGCCGGTTGACCGGAAGCGGGGCCGTCGCTCCCGGCGGGATACGTCTGCAATGGGCTGGCGCCGGCCGCCCAGGCCTCGAGAATGAGATCGACAATGCGCCAGGACTCCTCCACCTCGTCATCGCGGACGGAACGGGAAGGCTCGCCTTTCAACGCGTCTAACAACAGGCGGCTGTAGGGCGGGCAGCCGGAGAACGGAGCGTCCGCCTCCAGAGCCAACGGTTGAAGACTATAGGGATCGGGTTTCTCCGCGACCGTGAGCCCTAAGGCGATGCGGCTCGAGCCCAACGGCAAACGCAGACTGTTCGGCCGGACGTCCTCGTTCGATGCCAGGACTCCGGCGGCCGCATCCGGCGGACGGAAGTGCACCACGACTTCCTGGCGGTCCCGCGCCAGCGCTTTCCCCGTCCGCAACATAAACGGCACGCCGGCCCAGCGGGCATTGCCAATGCGCAGATCCAACTCCACAAACGTTTCAGTACGGCGAGCCGGGTCCACCCCTGCTTCCTCGGCATAGGCGGGAAGAGCACGGCGGCCAATCTGTCCCGCTCCATAACGGGCGCGGCGCGACCGCGGCGCCGGCTCGCGGCCCGGGTCCCGGATAATCGAACGCAGCAATTCCACCTTGCGGTCCCGCAAATCGTCGACAGAGGATCCGCAGGGAGGCTCCATGCCGATCAGGCAGAGGACCTGGAGGAGATGACTCTGGACCATGTCGCGCAAGGCGCCGGTGCGATCGTAATACGACGCGCGTCCTTCCAACGCCAGGGTTTCATCCCAGATGCACTCGATCCGTTCGATATGCCGGGACGACCACAGCTGCTCCAGTAGCCGGTTGCCGAGGCGCATCGCGAGCAGGTTCTGCACGCCGGGCATTCCGAGAAAGTGATCCACTCGAAACACCGCCTCTTCATGGAACGAGACATGCACCAGCCGGTTCAAGGCCTGCGCCGAGGCCAAGTTGTGACCGAAGGGCTTTTCGACCATGACCCGGCTGCCTGCCGCGAGGTGGGCGGCGGCCAAGGCTTCCAGCAGCGGAGCAAACAAGTGAGACGGAAGCGCCAGGTACGCCAACACCGGTTGGGCCAGCGCGCCGGTGATGGCTGCCACTTGTGCGGGATTCGTGACATCGGCCGCCTGATACTCGAGCCTGGCGAGCAACGCCTGCCGGGCGTCCAACGACACCGCGGCGGCGTGCCGCTCCAACTGCTTCTCGATATGGCGGCGAAATTCCTCACCCCCCCACGGGTGCTGGGCCACGCCGACGATTTTAACGAGTGCAGATAGGTGGCCTGCCTCCATCAGATCCGCCAGAGCCGGCATCAAATAGCGGGCCGTCAGATCGCCGGTTGCCCCGAAAATGATCAACGATCGAATCATGGCGCTTCATCGCCTCTGCGAAATCTATACCGCCTCGCAGGCTGGCATGCACCCTGCTAGAGGAGACGGCGCTTGAAGAACGACGCTGCCATTGGATCTGAAGTGATTCACACGAAGACATCTTGTCCGTCTATCGGACAAGGTGTCGATGCAAAAGGAGGACATCGTGAGATGTGATCGCTTGCGTTCCTGGTGGCATAGTCGCCCTCTTGGCATGGTCGGTCTCGGACTCATCGCCTGCCTGACACCCTTGTCTTCTGCACCCGCACAAGTCACGCTCGACCAGCAGATCGAGTTGAAGATCCACGATTATAGGTTTGTGCAGGTGCATGTGGTTCCGCTCCACCCCGGCTTTCCCGCAGAGATCGTGGTGACCAACGAAGACAATGTCCGCCACGGCTTTACGTCGCCGTTTTTTCTCGGCCTGCACTTGGAAGGGGAAGGGGAAGGCGTCGTCTCATACGGAAAAGGATTGGACGGGTTCTACCTCGACCCCGGCAAGACGCTCACGATCCGGTTCATCATGCCGCAACCGGGCCGGTTCACCTTCCGCTGCGACATCCACAAGGACATGGAGGGAGAGATTTATCTGTTGGAGATTCCCGTCGCCTAGGTGACGGATCAGGCCCCGGGGCTACTCGTCGGTCTGCGGCCCGGCGGCTCCCCGCCCTTTGTTCATGCCGGGACCTTGTTGCTCGGCTCCACGAAAAGACGGATCCGCTCGCCCGATTTGCTTGCCCTCGAACGGTTCCTCTTCCTTGGCCGCCGATGCTCCGTGCTCCGTCTGTGCCGCTGGTTGCTTTCGTCGTGGCATCGCCCTTCCTCCTCGGGTAATTGTGGGACCCTGTGCGCCCGTCAGGCAGCTTAAGAGGCAATGGCCGTACCTCAGTCAGAGAAGAATATCCGGTCAGACAGAATCCCACCGCTCACCGCCTCCGACAAGCTGTCCGACGCCGGACAATGTGTCAGACGCCGAGGCCGGAACCCCTCGTGCGTGATGGCTGGACCGCCAGACCGATTCACCCCGATTGCATTGACGGTGCGGCGACGGGCACCGGGACGTAGAACCGCCTTGAAGACTGGCGCAACGTTTGCCTCTGTATGGAACACACGAATGGTAGAGCACGCACTATGGCCGCTGTTGGTCTATGGCGCCGCCGTTTTCCTGATCGTCGGAAGCATGCTGGTTTTGCCCGCGCTCCTGGGGGAGCGACATGGACGGAAGCCGGCCCGGCGGAATGAACGCGGGACCGGCGAGCCCTACGAATCCGGCATCCGGCCGACGGGCAGCGCCCAAATCCGTTTGCCCATCCAGTATTACCTGGTGGCAATGTTCTTCGTGATCTTCGATCTCGAAGCGG
>DATIBM010000249.1:0-8430 GCA_035457545.1 Nitrospiraceae bacterium | reverse complement strand
CCCCCCCCGCCGCCGCAACCGTGAAGGGGCAAACCCTGGTGGAGGTTCGGGAACGGTTGGCGAAGCTCCTGACGGAGCGCTACCGGCCGACCCTGACGGCCAAAGATGTGATGACCAGGCCGGTGAAGGCCATCGCCGGCGACGCCAGCGTGGAGGATGCGGGCCGGCTCATGACGACCTACGGCGTCAATGTCCTGCCGGTGCTCGACAAGCGCGGGGCCTATCAGGGACTGATCTCGCGCGAGACGGTCCAGAAGGCGACGTTTCACCATCTGGAGAAGGTCTTCTGCCGGGAATTCATGCAGACCGATTCGTACGTGGCTGAGCCGGAGACGCCGTTCCATGAGATCGAGCGCCAGATGATCGAGCTGAACCAGCGGTTCGTCCCGATCCTGGCGGGAGTCAAGGTGGTCGGGGTGATCACCCGAACCGATCTGCTGCGGACGCTCCACGAGGACGTGCTCTCGGCCGCCCGAGCCAGGGCCAAGGCCAAGCCTGGGGAGGACCCGGCGTTTCAGTTCCGGCGACGCAATATCGCGGGCCTGCTCAAGGATCGCCTGCCGGCCCGGGTCGTCGCATTGATGCGGGAGGCCGGTGAGCTGGCGGATCGTGTAGAAGTCGGGCTCTACGTCGTGGGCGGCATCGTCCGGGATCTTCTGCTCGGGATCGAAAACCTCGACCTTGACCTCGTCGTGGAAGGGGACGGTCTGGCCTTTGCCAAGTCCTTGGCCCGCACCCAACGGGGCCAGGTGAAGGTCCATGAACGGTTCGGCACGGCCCGGGTGACCTTGGCCGACGGATTCAAAGTGGATGTCGCGACGGCGCGCGCCGAATATTACGAGTATCCGACCGCCCTCCCGACGGTCGAGCAGGGGTCTGTGAAAAAGGACCTCTACCGGCGGGATTTCACGATCAATACGTTGGCCGTCCGATTGAACCGGCGGCAGTTCGGAGAGCTGATCGATTTCTTCGGCGGCGAACGGGACCTGAAGGGCCGGACGATCCGCGTCCTGCACAGCTTGAGTTTTGTGGAGGACCCGACCAGGGTATTTCGCGCCGTCCGGTTCGCCGTCCGGTTTGATTTCGTGCTCAGCCGGGAGACGCGCGCGCTGATCCAGGGGGTGGTCAAGATGGACCTGCTGCGGCGGCTCTCCAAACATCGCTTGACCGACGAGCTGCGATTGGTCCTGTCCGAACGGGAGCCGGGCAAAGCCCTCGCCCTGATGGATGAGCTGGAGGTGCTGGCATGTCTCCATCCGGACCTGGAGCTGACGCCGCGGTTGCGCACGCTGCTCAAAACAACGGAAGAGGCGCTGGATTGGTATCGGCTGCTGTATCTCGACCGGCCAATGGAAAGTTGGCTGGTGTACCTGATGGCGATGTTACAGGTCTTGCCGGATCAGGCGGTGAGCGAGGTGCTGAAGCGTATCGAGCTCTCGGCTCGGCAAGAAGCGGCTGTCCGTGCGGGCCGTTTCGGCGGGCATCGCATCTTTCGGGAGCTCGGCCGTCGCCCATCCGTCTCCCCTGCCGCCGTGCATCGGGCGCTGAGCGGGACCGCCGACGAAACGCTGGTGTTCCTGATGGCGAAGAGCAAGTCCGAGCATGTCAGGCGCCAGCTCTCGGCCTATGTGACCACCTATCAACGGATGCGTCCGGCCTTGACGGGAGATGACCTCAAACGGATGGGCCTCAAGCCCGGCCCCCTGTACCGCCGCATTCTCTCGAAGCTCTTGGAAGCCCGTCTCAACGGCGTGGTGAACAATGAGGAGGACGAGCGGGCCTTGGTCCGGTCCCTCATCGGGAGACGCAGGTCCGCGGCGGACCGGCCCGATCCTTTGCCGGCAAGCTAGAGTTCGTTCAGCGGCCTCTCGTTCTCCAATTTCCCAAACAGATCGCTCAATGCCCCATGGACTGCTTGGTTGACCGGGGCCTTGTCGTCGTCCGTGCCGGTGCGCCGGACCACCCCGACGGATTTGCCGAAGCCGGAGTACTCCCGCAAGACTCGGCCGGTCGCGGCGTCGCTGAGCGTGCCGGTGGCGCGAGCGACGTAAATCGTGTTGAATTTGAAACCCAAGCTTGGATCGATGTAGATCAGCATCCGAATCGCGAGGCGGACGTTGGCCGCCCCCTGCTTGACAACGGTGCGGAAGGTGCGGCGCGAAACCACGTAATCGACGAGGGCCTGTTCCCAGGCCTCCTTATCGTTGGTGAGGGCCGGCACCGGAGCGGTGATCCGGTTCTGTAGGTTGGGATCGGGAGACATGGTCGCCCCTGGTTGGACGAGAAACGCCCCGATCGTGGCCAGTTCCACGGTGGCCGTATAGGGCAGCGAGGTCTTGGTCGGGACGACCGTGGCCGGCGCGAAGGGAATTTTGCCGCAGGCCTGGATCGTGATGACGAGGACGAGCAGGGGGAGCAAAAGTCCGATCGGATTGTCGGACCTTGAACGTGGGGCGCGGTTCATGTTGTGCCTCCACCGGTCGTTACGGAGGACAAGCGGTCGATGCCACTGTATGCTTGTTCAGTCTACCGACGCTGAATCCTGGCTTGCAAGGGAGCGGAGAAGCCAGGAAAGTGCGGCATCAGGGAGACCGTTTCAACCCTCGCGCCGATGCAGGTCCGGCCTTGCGCCGGTCTTATTGGTGCGCCTGGGGCCAGGGCTGAGGATGCCAGGGTGGAGTGGGATCGGGACTCGCCGGGAGGTTGACGAAGAACGTCGTGCCCTTCCCGACCTCGCTCGTGACCTCGATATAGCCGTGGTGCTCGTGCACGATCTGATGGACGATGGTGAGGCCCAGCCCGGTCCCTTCATGGTCGCCGCTGGCATGCTTGGTCGTATAGAACGGATCAAATATATGGTCGAGGTTCTCGGGCGCGATGCCCGCGCCGGTATCCGTCACCTCGATTTGGACCCAGGGGACCGGATGCAGCTTCCTGAGCAAATGGGTCTTGACGGATAAACAGCCCCCCTGTGCGGCCATGGCGTCCATGGCGTTGATGAACAAATTGAGGAGGACCTGTTTGATCTGCTGACGGTCGAGCGTCACCGGCGGCAGGTCTGAGGCGAAATCCCGCTCAATCCGGATGGATTTGGCGGACGCCTTCACTTGGATGAAGTAGAGACAGGAGGCCACGATATCGTTGAGGTTCTCCTCCGTGAGCTTCGGCTCCATGTACCGGGCATAATCCAAGATTTCCTGAATGAGCCGTTCGATGCGGCGGACGTCTTCCACGACGATTTCACTGAACTTCTCCACGAAGTCCTGGTCGTCCCGCCGGTCGGGAACCAACTGGATGAAGGTTTTGATGGAGGTCAGCGGATTGCGGATTTCGTGCGCAAAGCCTCCGGCGATGGTCTCCAGCGAGCGGAGCCGGTCGGTCCGCCGCATCAGGGCTTGCGACCGCTTGAGATCCTCGTACAGGAGGGCGTTGTCCAGGGCGATGGCGGCATGTTGGCCGAGGGTCATGAGCAGACTGAGATCCTGGTGGGAATAGCTCTTGTGGCCCTCCTTGGGTCCGAGATTGCAGAACCCGACCAGCCGTTCTTTGTTGATCAGGGGCACACAGGTTTCCGCATCCAAGGATTTCATCGTCTGGAGCAGGGAGGGAGTGGGTTGCTCGAGCGAGCCGTACTCCAGTTCTCCGCGAAGCAACGTGTTGTTATGCCGCGCCAGCGCGAGGGGCAGGTCTTCATCGGCCTTGACGGTGAGTGGTAACGGGCCCGACGAGAGAAGACCGTGCGAAGCCGTCAGAACATAGAGGCGCTTCTCGCTGTCCAACACATACAGCGAGGCGGTTGCAATCTTCATGACCTTGGTAAGCGTGACGACCACTTCTTTCGTGAGCGATTGCAGATCGAGAATCGACACCAAGGAACGGGAAAATTGAGCCAAGGTGTCATAGGCGTCGTATCGGGCGCGGAAGAGCCGTTGCCCAATAATGTCTTCCAGGTTTCTCTGAAGGTTCGCGAGGAGTCCGGAGATGGCGACGTACACGCCCAGGAGCACGCCGGTCATCAGATACTGCAGGGTGCCGGTAAACAGCCAAATGATTGTCAGGGTGGCGCCATAGGTGGGAATCAACACCAAGAATTGGGAGGACAGGACTCCATACGCTTGCGGAGACGGCAGCGTGACGCTCATCAGATCATGTTTGACGATCGTGTAGGACACGAGTGAAATCCAGAGTCCGGTCGTGAGGTACCCAACCGGATAGAATTCCACGCCATAGCTTGGGATGAAATCCACCGATCCAACAAAGGCAATCACGAAGGCCCACAGCGTATGTTGCATGCGGGACGTCGTTTGGGGAGGCACGCGCGTGTCGGAACGGGCCGCGTGATAAAGGTGCATCAATCCAAGACCGCAGACGGCGGAGAAATACACGAGGAACAACGGGTGCAGGGGGCCGGCCTTCCCGTAATAACCCCAGTAGTACCGGTAGGTTCCGCTGATCAGCCAGGAGGTCGAGAGGAGGGCCAGGAATCCCGCGCTCGCGAAATAGTTGACCGTAATCAAACGGTCTCGGCGTCCGGGCCAGACCAACCGCGCGCAGAAGTGATAAAACACGGCAGGAATAAACACGACGCCGGCATGGATCGCCTTGGTCCATGCGAGCGCCTCGGTTGCATCGGCGGAGGAGAACATCATGAAACAGCCGATCAACCATGCGGCTACGCCCAGGCACAGCACGCCGAAGGTGGCATTGGTGGCGCGCCGTGGATGGTCCAGAAACACCCAACTGCCGCAGGCCAGCACCAAGAGGGCCACCATCAACGGCGGGAGCGAATAGGCGCTCATGCGGTGGTTCAGCAACGCCCCGACGGATGAGGCCAGCAGCACGCCCGCCAGCACGATCACGTAGGCGACGCCCTTGTTAATCACGACGCTGATGTCCATCAATCGATAACGGATGATCGCGTATGACATGAGGATGGGGTACAGCGGCACCGTGAAGTTGAGATAGGGATAGACATCGATGCCGAACACGGGCAGGAAGCAGGTGCCGCCTCCCGTAAATCCCACCGCCGTGGCCAGGAAGAAATATTTGATTTGGTCTTTTTTCGTGCCCGAGGCGTGGCGATAGGCCTTCCACAACTGATAGTGGCCATACCCGATCATCGAAAAAAAGAAGGCGACGAAGTACGGATAGGCGGGAGCCGGAGGCGAGTCGTAGTAGAAGGACGAGAACACGAAACGCATGTGTCGGATCAGGAGATCGCTGAACAGATTCATGCCGAGGAAGGACAAGCCGACCACGTAAATCAGGATGATGGAAGCGGTGCGCTTGATGTCGAGAAAGACATGAATAAAGTGAGCGAACAGGACCGGAATCAGAATGACACCCACATGGGTCAACTTCCACCACCAATACGCCGCGGCCATATCCGTCGTTAGGGCGATCTTGTAGGATCCAAACCCCCAGACGGCGACAGCCATTGCGAACAGAGCCCACAATCGATTGGGCCCCCTGTCGGGTCTCTTGAGATACACCAGGGCCCCGAGCACGCTACTGGTGATGCCGGTTAGCAGGCCGGACAGGGCAAACGCGTTCATCATCGGTGGGATCGGTCGGGTCGTGAATTCACGCGTGACGACTCAAAAGAGATGCGGCGCGCTCGGCTGGAATCATGATCGGTGTGCTCTGTCGGCCCGCGTGATGGAGGAGAACAAGGCGGACCGCCGACATTCAGAGGGTCATGGCCGGCAAGCGAGAAGAACCCATCGAACGGGGCGTGCCACGCAGCTCGACGCGTAACACGTTTCGTTCGACCCTCTGTCGATGACATCGGACAAAAAAGGATCAACGTGTGCCGGCGTGTTCTGAGGGGATCGTGATGTTCCCGGTCTTTCGGCCATACTTGCGGTGCGCCTGCGCGAACGTGCCGTTCGCCACGCGGGCGCAGATGGCCAATTCTCCGGCCAATATCGAAGCCGCAACAATCTCGGCAAACCGTTTCGCCTTCCCTTGTCCGGCGCAACCCAGCAGTTGCAGGCATTCACGCTGGGTGGCCAAGCCGGTTCCCCCTCCGACCGTTCCCACCAGCAGGCTGGGGAGTTTCACGCTCACATACAGCGCCTGCCCATCGGCGACCTCGAAATTGGTCACGCCCACATGCGAATCCACCACACAGGCGATGTCCTGACCGCACGCGGTATAGATGGCCGCCAACATGTTGGCCGTGTGGCCATTGACGCCGACCATTCCGACATGCGCCGCGCACAGTCTGACCGTGTGGTAGAAATCGACGACCTCCTGAGGGCTGACATGGAACGAGCGACGGATCAGCCCGGCTGGGATCACCGCCTCGGCGACCACGGTTTTGCCATATCCGTTAATGAAATGGTGGGCCGTGACTTTCTTGATCGAGGAAAAATTGGGTTGCAGGTAGAAGCGTTTTGTCGTGACCGAGGCTGTAATGAACTTGCAGGCCTCCTCGGTGGCGAAGGTGACCATGTTGATCCCCATCGCATCGCCGGTGTCGTAGGAGAACTTGAGGACGACATTCTTGTCAAGGAGGTGGGGTTCCACCTTGACAAGGGTCGCATGGCGAGTCGTGCTTTCGGCATGTTGCTTGATGCTCTGAAAATGCGCGTGGACCCACTCGCAGAATTGTTTGGCCTCCACGAGACTGTTGAACGAGAAAATGGGGGAAATGTCGAGCTGATCACTCAGAATGGCCGTGGTCGCTCCTCCGGCCAGAGAAATCAACAGCATGCCTTCCGTACAGGTGTAGGTCAGGGCGCCTTCTGTGGTCGCGAGGGGCACATAATACGTTCCCTTGGCGTGCTGTCCGTTCACGATGAGCGGCCCGGCGATTCCAATGGGGAGTTGCGCCGACCCGATGAAATTCTCGATATTGCCCCGTAAGTTATCGGGGCTTTCCGAGTATCGGCCGATGTGGGGCAAGTCAGTTCCGCATTTCCGGGAAAGCCAATCGCGGCGAATGCCGGCCGCTTCCGAAGTGTAACTCTTCCGCTTCACCTTGGGCAGCAGGTCCTTGGTCGACAGGTTGCCCATCTTGGGAGCCGCCTCGGCTTGAGCATTCTTCGGATCGAGGTCTGCGGGAGCCTCTCCGCGAACCAGGGCGGTCGCCTCATCAGCCAGGACGTCATTGGCCACATAGACATTCAAAATGGACTGGCCGTGCGCCTCCTGACTGTTCTGAATCTCCTGAATGGTCGACGACAGAATATCCCGTTCCCATTCCCGCACGGCCGTGAACAGGATGCGCGCGGTGTAGGACTGCGCTCCTTTGACGGTTTTCGGCAGGGACTGGGCGACTCGGCCAGCCAGGTTGAGGTGGCACACGTTTCCAAAGGTGCAGCGAAGGGCAAGCGCCTTGCCTTCGCCGAGGTTGATGGTCGTCGTCAAATGGAGGCCGGTGGGGGTGAAGTTGTCGGCGTGCCCCGCGATCTGCTGATTGGCGATGTGGAGCAATACGGGAATGCGCAAGTTCTCGCGCGTGATCTGCCGCACCGGAGAGGACTTGCCGGTGCGTGGACGACCGTTCTGGCTGTCTAACGGGAGCGTCTCAGCGTGAGACGAGACGCTTGGTTCGACAACGGAAGACGACGCAAGTCGTATCACATCGTGTTTGGGCTTGGGCACTCGTCACCCCGAAGAGGGATGAATGGACCGGACATCGACCACGCACGTCAGTCAACCGCCGGACAGGAACACCTCAGACCAACCCGCGATGCGAATGAGAAAAATACTGGCAGTAATATTCGGGCATGAATGGGCCGCATGCTGAACAAAATCGTTGCGGTTGTCAAGGGACCAATGGATCTGGATGAACGGATGGGGAGGCGAGCCGGTCAGGCGCTCACTCTTCCTTGGGATTGCTCAGCAGAGCGGAGAGTTCCCGGGGCAAGAGGAGGGTGATGAACGTCGCGGCGTTGGGGCTCTGGTGGAACGCGGCCAGCAACAAGCGAGGCCGTGGCACGGTGTCGGGCGGAAAGGTCAACAGGGCCGGCACGTCGATCACCGACTTGTTCGCGGGCGCGCTCATGAGGCGCAAGCGAAGCGCGAGGAGAATGTCTCGAACGCGGGCGGCATGTTCCGATTCAGGCACGCTGGCCGATGCGGTTACCATCGTCTCCCAGACCGGCTGCGTCATGCCGACAGTGAAGGGGACGCCGAGGTTCCTCGCCATCGACGTGATCTCGATCCACTCGCCGACATGAAGCACCTGTTCGTGGGGCAACGCGCCATGGGGTTCGTCCGCCTCGATGTGAGATTCATCGGAAGACGGAAGATCCAACGGATGGCGGTCGTCTTGCCGGCTTGCCAAGAGCGATGCATCGGCTCCGACAGCGAGCGCGTCGCCGGCCGCATCAGGGACCTGTCCAGGATTGAGGAAGGAAGCCTGGTTCAGAGTATCCGCCTCTGCCGCAAGCGCCTGCCTGATGAGATCGGAAGAGCACA
>DATIBM010000248.1:0-8506 GCA_035457545.1 Nitrospiraceae bacterium | reverse complement strand
CTATATCCGCCCGCTCGTCTATATCGGGTACGGCATGATGGGGGTGCATCCCGGCGACAATCCGATCCGGCTCGCGATCGCGGCCTGGCGATGGGGCGCCTATCTGGGGGAAGAAGCCCTGACGCACGGCATGAGGGCCTGTGTCTCGTCCTTCACGCGGCACCATGTGAACGTGTCGATGACGAGGGGCAAGATCTCCGGCTACTACGTGAATTCCATCCTGGCCAAGCGGGAGGCCAAGGCGAACGGCTACGACGAAGCGATCCTGCTCGACCCCGATGGCTATGTGGCCGAGGGGACCGGAGAGAATGTGTTCATCGTGCGCCGGGGACGGCTCATCACCACCCCTTTGACCTCGATCCTGGAGGGCATCACGCGCAACTCCCTGATGGAACTCGCTCGCGAGCGGAATCTGCCCGTCGTGGAAGAACGCTTTACGCGGGACGCGATGTACGTGGCGGAGGAAGCCTTCGTAACAGGCACAGCCGCTGAAGTGACCCCCATCCGCGAGATCGACGGCCGCCGGATCGGAACCGGAAAGCCGGGGCCGATCACGACCTCGCTCCAACAGGCCTTCTTCGCCATCGTCCGTGGCGAGGATTCAGCCCATTCCGGCTGGCTCACGCCGGTGTAAGCATCCTTACCGTCTTTAGAAACCCTGGCAGGAACCCGTCGGTGCTGCCGGTGATGCACGGGGCTGTTTCACAGTCTAATCGGCCGATCACTCATCTGCACAGATGCACAGAAGAATCGGGCGGTGAAGCCCCCCGGCCACTGTCACTTGGAACGGAGGTTACTTCGAAGATTCAGAAGGGGCGGCGCTCTCCACGGGCTTTTGTTCGGTCGAGGATGGAGCCGCAGATGACGGAGTGGACGATTCTTTCTTGTTGAGATCGATGACCGTGGAGGAAAAGGTCCGTTCCTTGGCCAGAATGGCCAGACTCATGGACGTCACCATGAACACGGCGGCGCAGGCGACGGTCAGCTTACTGAGGAAGTTCGCGGGACCGCGGCTTCCGAAGACGGTTTGACTCGATCCGCCGAAGGCCGCCCCGATCTCGGCTCCCTTGCCCGACTGCAAGAGGATGGTCGCGATCATGAAAAAACAGGTGAGGATATGAACGATGATCAGCAAGGTGTACATGCAAACTCCCTCGGAGGTCAGCCTTTCTCTGCGGCAATTTGAATGATCTTAGCAAAGACTTCGGGATCGAGACAAGCGCCCCCCACTAACGCGCCGTCGATCTCACGGGACGAGAGAAGGTCGCCGATGTTCTGCGCCGTCACGCTCCCGCCATACAGGATGCGGAGCGACTCGGCGCCCCTCGCGGTCTTTCCTCCGATCACGCCGATCACGGAACGGATCTGCCGATGGACCTCCGCCGCCTGTTCGACGCTCGCCGCCTGCCCGGTTCCGATGGCCCACACCGGCTCATAGGCAACTGTCAGGGTTTTGATATCCTGTCCGGCGATCCCGTCAAGGCCCGCATCGAGTTGCCGCCGGATGACCGCCTCGGTCTGTCCCCGTTGCCGCTCGGCAAGAGTTTCTCCCACGCAGAGGATCGGGAAGAGTCCGTGGCGGAGGACGGCCTTCACTTTCTTATTCACAGCTTCATCCTGCTCTCCCAGGAGATGCCGGCGCTCCGAATGGCCCAGAATGACGTACCGGCAGCCCAGGTCCGCGAGCATGGGGACGGAGACTTCTCCCGTATAGGCCCCGCGATCTTCCCAAAACACATTCTGCGCTCCCAGCGACAGACGATGGTTCGCGGCGGCGAGGAGCTGCGCGACGACGGGGATGCTGGTGAAGGGAGGGGCCAGGACGACTTCGACCGAGAGCTGGGCGGGAACAAGCTCAAGCAGCCTGGTGACCAGGGACGGCGCTTCCGACGCCGCCCGGTTCATCTTCCAATTGCCGACAATGAGATAGGGTGTCATGAAAACGGAGGTATGGCTCAGGAGCGGGAGTATCAGCCTTCCAGTCGACTCGCTAATCGACGCGTTCGGGCAGGGCGGTCAATCCCGGCAATTGTTTGCCTTCCAGCAGTTCGAGGGCGGCGCCTCCGCCGGTGGAGATGAACGACATGCTGTCTGTTTCGCCGGCGCGGTGCACGGCCAGGGCCGTGTCGCCGCCTCCGACGATCGTCAGGGCATAGGCATTGGCCACGGCATGGGCGACGGCCAACGTGCCCCGGGCGAAGGCGTCGACCTCGAAGACGCCCATCGGACCGTTCCAAAGAATCGTCTTGGCGTTCTGCACCGCTTCGCTGAACAGCTTCACCGAGGCCGGCCCGATGTCTAGCGCATACCAATCCTTGGGAATCTCCTGAATGGGCACGATCTTGGTTTCCGCGCCCGGCTCCCGGCCGGCGGCCACGACGCAGTCCACCGGCAGGTAGAACTTGACCCCGCGCGAGAACGCGTGGTCCTGGATGCCGCGGGCGAAATCCAGCATGTCGTTTTCCACGAGCGAGTGGCCGATCTCGTAGCCCATCGCCTTGATGAAGGTGAAGGCCATGCCTCCGCCGATGATCACCTTGTCCACCCGCTTCCCCAGGTTCTCGATTACGCCGATCTTGCCGGACACCTTGGCTCCGCCCAGGATCGCGACGAACGGCCGCACGGGGTTCTCGACCGCGCCTTCGAGATACTCGATTTCCTTCTTGAGCAGATAGCCTGCCGCCGCGGTCTTGATGAACTTGGTGATCCCGACGATCGAGGCGTGCGCGCGGTGCGCGGCGCCGAACGCATCGTTGATATAGACGTCGCCCAGCGAGGCCAGGGCCTTGGCGAACTGGTCGTCGTTCTTCTCTTCGCCGGCGTGGAACCGGAGGTTTTCAAGCAGCAACACGTCCCCCGGCTTCATCTTGGCCACGAGGGCTTCGACACCTGGGCCGATGCAGTCCGGTGCGAACACCACTTCCTTGCCCAGCAGGCGTTGCAACCGTTTGGCCACCGGGGCCAGACTGTATTTGGGATCGGGCTTGCTCTTGGGACGGCCGAGATGCGAGCAGAGGATGACCTTCGCACCCTCGTCCACCGCGCGATTGATCGTCGGCAGGGTGCCGCGAATCCTGGTGTCGTCGGTGATCTGCAGCGCATCGTCGAGCGGCACGTTGAAGTCCGCGCGGATGATGACCCGTTGACCCTTGAGTGTGATGTCGTCGATCGTCTGCTTGTGCAGGTTCATGCCGGCTCCTTAGGAGGCGAGATGGGCGTGCCTAACTAGATGGTGGATCATCCCTTGGCCGCCATCATCTTGATGAGGTCCCGTACACGACAGGAATAGCCCCACTCGTTGTCGTACCAGGCGATGACCTTGACCATGCGGCCCTCCAGCACCGTGGTCAGGGGCGCGTCCAAGGTTGCGGAATGGGGGTCGCCCTTCTGGTCGATCGAGACGATCGGCGCATCGGAGTATTGCAAAATGTGCTTGAGCGGTCCTTCGGCGGCCTTCTTGAAGGCGGCATTGATCGACGCCGCGTCGCAGTCCTTTTCGGTCTCGACGGACAGGTCCACCAGCGACACGTTGGGCGTGGGCACTCGAATCGCCATGCCGTCCATCTTCCCCTTCAACTGCGGCAGGACCAAATGCAAGGCCTTGGCGGCGCCGGTGCTGGTCGGGATCATGGACATCGCGGCGGCTCGGGCTCGGCGCAGGTCCTTGTGGGGCAAATCCAGGAGTTGCTGATCGTTCGTGTAGGAATGGATGGTCGTCATCACGCCGTGCTTGATGCCGAAATTGTCGAGCAACACCTTGGCCACCGGCGCGAGACAGTTGGTCGTGCAGGAGGCGTTGGACACGATCGTGTGTTTCGTCGGATCATAGGCGCCGTCGTTGACGCCCATGACAATCGTCACGTCCGGATCTTTGGCCGGTGCCGAGATCACGACGCGCTTGGCTCCCGCGGCCAGATGGCGGCCGGCTCCTTCGCGGTCCGTGAACCGTCCGGTGGATTCGATGACGATCTCGACGCCCAAGTCTTTCCAGGGCAGGTCCTTGGGGTCTTTCTTGGCGAGCACAGCCAAGGGCTTCCCGTTGACGAGGATGGCGTCTTCCTTGTGAGAGACCGTGGCATCGAGGCGCCCATGCACAGAGTCATATTCCAGCAGATAGGCCAGCGTCTTGGCGTCGGTCAGGTCGTTGATCGCGACAAATTCCAGCGAAGGATCGTGAAGGGATGCGCGCAGCACGTTTCGCCCGATCCTTCCAAACCCGTTGATGCCGACACGGATTGCCATGGTGCGAACTCCTACGAGAAAAGTTTGTGAGGTGAAGGGTTGAAAACAGAACGCGGACTCGGAGATGGTACTGACCCCCTCCGGTCGAGTCAAGTCATTCCATCGGGGGCCTGGCGCAAGCTAGCCGGATCGGAGGTCGCGACCATGGGCGAGCCGTCACAGTGCGGAAGCACCGGAGCAAGCGATGGCTGACGAGCCAGACCTGAAACAGGACACAGTACGCGCGCTTGAATGGGAGCGCCTGCTCGAAGCGCTGGCGCGGCATGCCCGATCCGGCATGGGCGCGCAGGGCTGCCGCACGCTCACGCTCGAAACCGACCTGGGACTGGCGATGGACCGCCAGCGAGAGACGGTCGAAATGGCGAGCTTGCGAACGGGGACGGACCCGTTTCCCGCATTATCGTTTCCGGATCTGAGGGACGTGCTCCAGCGCACCGGCAAGGGCGGCGTCTTGGATACCCATGAGCTTCGGGACGTGGGCGGCGTCATCCGGCTGATCGAGGACGTCATCCGCTACCTCTCTCGCCATCGTGAGGACGCATCGCACCTGGCGGCCCTGGGCGCCCTATTGCCGCCGATTCATGTGCTGAGCGGACTCCGGACTGAGCTCGAATGGGCCATCGATCCCGAAGGAACCATGAAGGACGCGGCCACCCCCGAACTGCGCCGGCTCACCCAACAGGTCCATGATCTCAAGCAGCAGGTACGGCATCGCCTCGAATCGATCCTGCAATCCAAACGGTACGAGGACATTCTCCAGGAGCACTACTTCGCGCAACGGGAAGGCCGCTATGTCGTCCCGGTCAAAACGGAAATGCGGTCCGCCGTGCCCGGCATCGTGCATGATGTGTCCGCGAGCGGCGCCACCGTCTTTCTGGAGCCTCGCGAACTGGTCGAGGTGAACAATGCGATCAAGGTGGCCGAGTTGGCGGTCGAGCGCGAAGTCCGCCGGATTCTGCACGAACTGTCGCTATTGGTCGCGGCGCAGGCACCGGCGCTGCTGGAGGCGCTCGACATCCTGGCCCGGTTCGATGGCATCCACGCGAAGGCGGCGCTGGCGGGGCAATTGAGGGCGACCGCGCCCACGTTGAACGACCGGGGCCGTATTCGGGTCTTGCAGGCGCGCCATCCCTTGCTGGCCTTGGCCCGTCCGGACGTCGTGCCTAACGATCTCGATCTCGATGAGTCCGTGCGCACCCTGGTGATCTCGGGCGCCAACACGGGCGGCAAGACCGTGGTCCTGAAGCTGCTCGGGCTCTTTGCGCTCATGGTCCGGGCCGGTTTGTTGCTGCCCTGCGATGAAGGATCGGAGATGGCGCTGTTTGCGGAGGTTTACGCGGACATCGGAGACGCGCAGGATTTGACCAGGGACCTGTCGAGTTTTTCCTCCCACATGATCACGATGATCAGCCTGCTCACGCTCTTGTCTGAGGCGCAGCGGGACGGGCAGGATGGAATAAGCAAGCCGCGGCCGTTTCTCGTGCTGCTGGACGAGCCCATGACCTCCACGGATCCGGCCGAAGGGGCCGCGCTGGCGCAGGCCCTGCTGCTGAGCTTGGCCGAGAAGGACGTGAAGGCGATCGTTACGACCCACTACACAGAATTGAAGGTGCTGGCCCAACAGACGAGAGGCTTCCTGAACGCCAGCGTCGAGTTCGACGTGGCGCGGCTGGCTCCCACCTATCGGCTGGTCATGGGGATTCCGGGCGGATCCTCCGCGATCGAGATTGCCGGCCGGCTCGGCATGGACGAAAGCTTGTTGGAGGTCGCTCGGGACCGTCTGCAACGGGACGACCAGGCGCTTGAACGGTTGCTCGGCGATCTCCAGGAACGGCAACGGCGGGTGGCCGAGGAATGGGAGCGGGTCTCCGCGCTCCGCGCCGAGACCGAGCAGCAGGCGAGCGAGGCGGCGGCGATCACGGAGCGGTTGCGGGCCTCCGAACAAACGGAGCGAAAAGGCCTGCGCAAACGGTTCACGGAAGAACTGCAACGGGCGCGGAGCGAAATCCAGGCGGTTTTGGATGAACTGAAACGGGATCGGACCGCCGAGAGGGCCAAGGCGGCTAAGGAGCGGCTGGCGGCGATGGCGCGCCAGCGGTCCGGGCTGCTTGCGGAGGCGGAATCGATTGTGCCGGTCGACGGGTTGAAACCGGGGGACGAGGTCGAAATTGCGGGGCTGGGAACCAAAGGTACGCTGCTTGATGAGGCAGCCGGCAAACGACGGGTCCGCGTCAGAGTCGGGGCAGCCGACCTGTCGGTGTCGGTGGACGACCTCCGCGGGACCGGGAAAGCCGGACCGGGCCGCCCCGACTCATCAATGGGCACCGGCTCCAAGGTTCCGCCGCACTGGTCGCGCGTGGGCACACCGAAGATCGATCAGGTCGTGGATGTGAGGGGAAAGGCTGCGGATGAGGCGCTTGACGAAGTGATCGCCCGGCTCGATCAGGCAGCGCTCTCCGGCGGAGGGCTCCTGCGCATCATTCATGGGCATGGGACCGGAAAGCTGCGGACGATCCTGCGGGATTATCTGAAAGGTTCCCCGTACGTCTCGGGGTTCCGGGCCGGCGACCGCCATGAAGGGGGAGACGGCGTGACGCTCGTCGAGTTGCGCATCTGATCTGATCGCCGGAAGTCCCGACCGGCCGTCTTCCTCCTCGATCCTGTCAAAGCCGCCTCCAGAGCTGGGCACCGGCCCGGGTGAAATCGGCCGGCCAAGGTGATAGGCTAACTGATACGGTACGCGGTTTTTCTCAGGGAAGGGGCCGCAGGCCGCGAGCCGAGCGACCGGTACTCGCTTCCTCTCCGCAGGCGCTGAACCTGAGGCCATCATGGCGCAGCGGGTCAGCCTCCAGCGCTCCATCCTGCTCACCATCCTGTGCCTCGGACTGCTGTTCGGGGCCCTTGGCCTTGCGTATGCCTACTGGCATGCGAGACAGGCGCTCCAGATCACCATCGACCAGAGTTTCGTCGAACTGTCCAGGCAGGGCGCCGCCAATGTCGGCCTCGTCTTTTCCAGGGAGATCGAGTGGCTCGAACGGTTGAGCCGGCTTCCGGAGGTCAGGGACGCGCTTCGGGACGGGGCGGGACTGGTCGCTCGCACTCAGGGGATCACGCGATGGCATGAGGAACACCAGCGCGACTTCCGTTCGCTGGTGCTCCTCGATCGGCGGGGTCGCTTGGTCGGAGCCGCTCCGTCCGACATGAAGTCGGCCCATTACCATGAGCAACCCTGGTGGCCGGTGCTGTTCGACGAGGGCCGGCCCTGGTCGAGCGACATCCGGGTGGACGAGCAAGGGCAAAGCTACTGGGAAGTGGCTGTACCGGTCCGGGACACGGAGGCGCAGGTGATCGGTGCCCTCAAGGTCGTGCTCGCGATGGATCGGCTGCTCGCCACGATGTTGGGGACGCGGATCGGGACGAGGGGGCAGTTGATGCTGGCCCGGGAGTGCGGGCAAAGACTGCCTTGCCCGATTTGGCAGACTGACTCACGGGACTCCGGCAAGGGAGCCGGCGAAACGAGAACCGGACTGACTGCCCGGAGTTCTTTTCGCGAAGATCCCAACGACCAACCGAACGACATTCTTGCGGCCGCGCCTGTGGCGCTGCCCCAGAGGGTCTTCCAAGCCAGGCCCTGGTACGTGGTTGTCCGGCAAGATCCCGATGAGACCGAGGCGCCTGTGATCGGACTGCTCTGGAAACTAGCCGGCTTTGGGGTGGTCACCTTGGGATTGCTCGTCTGGCTCGGCATGAGGCTGGCCCGCCGGATCGTGCAGCCGTTGAACGAACTGGGTCTGAGGGTCAGGCACATCGCGGAGGGGAAAGGCGCTCAACCGCTGGACCGGGCTGTTTCCAAGGGCATCCGGGAGATCGACACGCTGGCCGAGAGCTTCAACACCATGCTGGCCCGCCTGGAGGAGGCGGCCCGGGAGACCGGCCGCTCTATGACGGAACTCGAACGGGCGAACCAGGAGCTGGCCGAATCGGAGCGGCATTATCGGACCCTGTGGAATTCCTCGGCGGATGCCAAGATTCTTGTCGATTCCGAGGGACTCGTGCGCGATGTGAACCATCGGGCCGAATCTAAGTTGGAGCGCCCGGCCAGCCGGCTCATCGGGAACGGATGGTTGGGCCTGTTCCGCGACGCCGACCGGCATCAAATAGAGGAGCGGTTCCGTCAGGTGCTGGCCACGGGGGAGGAAAGTCCCCCGTTCGAAACTCAACTGCCGACCCCGTCCGGCCTCCTGCTGACCGTCGAGGTGGACTT
>DATIBM010000247.1:0-4572 GCA_035457545.1 Nitrospiraceae bacterium | reverse complement strand
CGTCGCCTCACAGTCGCGGTGGCCGACGGGACGATTAGGAACGGCCTTCTGACGCCAGCGCATCATGACGCAACCCGGAGTGTCTGCCCTTCGTCAGCCGGGGTCATCGACGTCACCCACACAAAATCCTGAAGAGCCTTTCTTTCTAAGATTCATCCGATCTTCCACGGTATCCACCAGCCCCAGTCCTGGCCGCTTCTGCCAATGCCACTTTGATAGAGCAGCGACGTTGCGACTCGCCGATGACGCCGCGAGGTTGAGTTTGCTGGCTAGCTCACCAATCGTCGGTCCGTCTTCGTCATGCTGTACTACTTCGAGAAAACAGGCCATCGTCTGAAGAGGCAGAGTGTCGTCCAAGTTTCTCAACGCGCGGATAACCGCCTGCAATCTGTGCACGCCGCAATACCGCATGATGCGCTCCTATATTGCTAGGGTTACTTGGAAAGTCAGAGGTCCCGCCGTGCTTAATAGTGCTGCGGCATTTAAGGGGCCATTGTGCTTTGCCGAGAAGTGTGCCGGCCACGAGGCGCTAGGCGAGGAGGCGGCTTGGAGTAAGCAGTAAGATGAATGAGATGCGCCCACGATTTCCTGATGACTTTTAAACAGCCCGGGGGTGTATCTGTGCCGTATGGGTGGGCTACGCGGCTTCGTCTTTCACGCCTGTGACCTGCTGGACAATCGTCCGAACCTGCTCCTGGATATCGTCCACCGCGGCTTTCATCCTGGCGTGGTGCCGGACGATCGCGACCAGCAGCATGACCAAGAGGACCAGCATGGCGCCCGCGGTGCGGATGGCCGGTTCCAGTCTTTCCTTGAAGGGCATGACCAGCGTCATCCGGCTCCATCCGACAAGGCGTGGTCCTTCGGAGATCGGGGAGAACAGAATCGTCATGAGTTCACCTTGCTCGCCGGAAGCCGAAAATACGGAAGGGACATGGCTTGCCTTGACGCCGTTCCACTCCGGTCCGTCGAGGAGCCGTCCGATCGTGCCCCGATCGGTGGCGGCGATGATGCGGCCGGTGGCATCGGCGATTTCCACCGACGCCAGGTGCGGGGCGGGCACGAGCCGATCCAAGACTTGCTGAAGGGCGGCAGGATCTTCCTGCATCAGCGCGCGCGTGGCTGCGAGCTGTTGGGCAAAGCCTTCCCCTCGTTGTTGTAGACCGGAGACCAGCGCCTGATCCTGGTGGTACAAGAGGAAGGCGGTCGCCGCCAACACGGACAGGACCGTCATGGCGCAGAGGCCTGCGACGGAGGGACAGGTCACCGCTTGCTTCTTCATATCGGATCTCCTCCACCGGCGATGCCGGTGCGGGTGGTCGTTTTAGCCCACATTATTCATGACGGCTTCTACTGCACCCGCCGATACGCTGCTGTGACAAGCTTGGCTGCCAGGTTCGCGCAGCCAAGCGGGCAGGCTCGCCACTCGGTCGGTCGACATACTGTTTCAAGTATGCCTTCCTTCCTCGCGGCTCCGCGTGCCCGTCTCGCGTGGCGTCTTGGCGGTTTCGTCACGAACCGTCATGAATAATGTGGGCTAGGGCTTCCGGTTAAACCTAACAGAAGAGAATCGAGTGTCAACGAATCGTGTCAAAGCGACGGACGGTCATGTCTGCGTGAGAAGCAATTCCTTCGCGGGAAGCATCATCACGATCATTCGGGCGACGAAGAAAGCGCCCGCGAACATGGCTGTTGCGTGATTGCCTACGGCGAAGGTGCAACCGGCATTCCGCAGGCGTCGCATCGGACTTGAAAGAGCATCCGGTCGTCCAAGCGCAAGGCGGTGAGGATTCGGCCCCAGACGCAGCCACTGTCGAGCCCGAGGAATCGCGGAGTGAGGTGCAGCCCCAACGCCGACCAATGGCCGCAGACCAAGGTCGCTTCATCCTGCTTCCGCTGTTCGAGCTCGAACCACGGCTTGTATCCGGGGGGGATGTCCTTCACTTCTCCTTTGAAGGTGTAGTGGATGTCGCCGGCAGGGGTGCAGATCCGGAGCCGGGTCAAGGCATCTGTAATGGTCTTCATGCGGGCCTGGCCGGTCAAGTTGTCCGACCAAGGGCGTCGTTCCTGCATGAAGAGGCTGTGGAGCACCGATCGATAGGCAGGACCACGCAGCGCTTCCTCCACTTCTCGGGCCAGCGCCGCAGCTTCCGTGATCGTCCACTGCGGTAGCAGACCCGCGTGAACGAGGACGTGTTGCTGTTCCTGATGCAGCAGCGGCCGATGCCGCAGCCAATGGAGCAATTCCTCGCGGTCCGGCGCGGTCAAGACGTCCTTGAACGTATCTCGCGGGCGAAGCGGGAGGATCCCCTCGGCGACCGCGAGCAGATAGAGGTCGTGGTTGCCCAGCACCACCACGGCCCGGTCGCCGAGCTGCTTGACGTACCGGAGGACGGCCAAGGACTCCGAGCCGCGATTGACGAGATCCCCGACAAACCAGAGCCGGTCCGTTTCCGGATGCCACGGGAGGTCGGCGACGAGTTGCCGCAGGGCCGTATAGCAACCTTGAATATCTCCGAAGGCGTAAATGGCCATGGGTCCTTGGTTGGAGGATAACCGACGAAGCCTAACGTTGCCCGCGCGATTTTACAAGCTGGTGGAGCCGGAGCAGAAATGAGTTGCTGTCCTCTCGATGTGTCGGCCGCTGTGCGTCAGGCCGCCGGCCGGTTGCGGGCTTGCGGGTCGGGTTTCTTGGTGAGGAGTTGCGTCGTCTCCTCCGCCGTTCTCGGGGGACTGTAGAGAAAGCCCTGTACCTCCTCGCAGTCCGCCCGCTGCAGGGCTTCGAGTTGCGCCTGCGTTTCGACCCCTTCCGCAATGGCGCGGCACTTCAAACTGTGGGCCAGCGTGATCAATGCCGCAGTGAAGCCTGGCGATCCTTCCATGGCGCCCGCCTCCTGAACGAACGACGCATCGATCTTCACGGCGTCCATCGGGAGCAGGCGCAGTTCCCGGAGCGAAGTGAAGCCGGTGCCGAAATCATCCAGGGCGATGCGGACGCCCAGCGCCTTGAGGTGTTTCAGCACTATCAACGAATGGTCGAGGTCCCGCATGATCATGCTCTCCGTCACCTCCAACTCCAAATGCTCCGGGCTGCGTCCCATGTCCTGCACGGCCAGGCTGATCGTTTCGACCAGCCCTTGATGCCGAAAATGGGCCGGCGACAGGTTCACGGCCACTCGGACGGGAGGCAGGCCGGCCTCATGCCAGGCCTTCTGTTGGCGGCAGGCGGCCCCGATCACCCATTCGCCGATGGCCACCGTCAATCCGGCCCCTTCGGCGCAGGAGAGAAACTGACCCGGGCCCAGCAGGCCGCGCGTGGGATGGCGCCATCGCAGAAAGGCCTCGACCCCTCTGATCGCCCACCGTTTGACGTCCACCTGCGGCTGATAGTGCAACACGAATTCGTTCTGTTGGATCGCGCGGCGCAAGTCGGCTTCGAGCGCTAGCTGCTCCGTCTGGTTGGCGCTCAGCGCTTGGGCGAAATACACAAAACGGGTGCCGCCTTTGGCCTTGGCACTTTGAAGCGCGGCATCGGCCTGCTGGAGCAAGGTCGGGACGTCTCCGGCATTGGAGGGGAAGAGCGTGATGCCGATGCTGGCGGAGAGGGTGATGTCCTTCTGCGCAATCGCAAACGGCTGTTGGATCGCCGCGAGCAATCGGCGGGCCATCTTGGCTGCATCGCGCGTGGTCCGAAGGTGGGGCATCAGGATGGAAAAGGTATCGGCAACCAGACGGGCCAGGGTGTAAGGGGACGGGTGGTGGGTGAGTCCGGTACGAACGTCGCCCTTGCGGACACAATCCTGGAGACGGTCCGCCACGGCATGGAGCGCCTCGTCCCCGGCCATCAATCCCATCGTCTCGTTGATCCGGCGGAAGTGATCCAGGTTGAGCACGAGCACCGCCCCGGTCTCGCCGGTCTGCTGCGCCGACTCCAGGGCCTGTCGGAGCCGTTCTTCAAACAGGACGCGGTTCGGCAGATTGGTGAGCCGATCGTAAAACGTCGAGAGGAACATCTGTGCTTCCGCGTTGCGCCTGACAGTGATGTCCTGGATGGTGCCGGTGACCGTCGCTACGCGTCCCTGTTCGTCGCAAGCGGGCGCCCCCCGTTCGGTCACGATCCGCTCTTCTCCATCGGGACGGACGACCCGGTAATCCACTTCATAATCCCGGCGCAGCGCCAGGGCTTCCTCCAGCGATTGGCGGACCAGTTCCTGGTCGTCGGGATGGACATGCCGGAGATAGGCCTCGGGCGTCCTGTCGAACTGATCAGGCGAGAGCCCGAGAATTCGGAACACCTCGTCGGACACGGTGAACCGGTTGGTTCTGAGCATCCAGGTCCAACTGCCGAGGTGGGCCAGTTGCTGGGCGCGGGCCAGGCCGGCTTGGCTCTCGCGCAGGGCCTCGAACACGCGGCCGGTTCGCAGCATGTACCGGACCCGATGGCTCAGGATCAGAATCTGCCAGGGTTTGGCGATGAAGTCGGTCGCGCCGACCTCGTATGCCTTTTCGATGGACTCGATGTCGTCCAGGCCGGTCATGATCAAGATGGGCGTGTGGCTGCCGCCCGGCAGG
>DATIBM010000246.1:0-2809 GCA_035457545.1 Nitrospiraceae bacterium | reverse complement strand
CGACCCCTGTTGCCGCCGGGATCGGCGGCGCACCGGCACCTCCTATGACGCCCGGCGGTCGAGAGGAACTGCTTACTCTCGGGAAGGAGACCTACAACCGGCGGTGCGCCGGCTGCCATGGCACGAAGGGCGACGGGAAGGGACCATCCGCGATGTTTCTGAATCCGAAGCCGCGCGATTTCACCACGGGGCTTTTCAAATTCCGATCGACCGTAGGAAAGGATTCGCTGCCCACCGATGCGGACCTGTACCTCGTCGTGAGCCACGGCTTGTGGGGCACCTCGATGCCGTCGATGCAGGAAATCCCGGATCGTGAACGATGGGCCGTCATTCATTATCTGAAGACCTTTTCCGAGAGATGGAAACAGGAACCGGCAGGCCACCCGATCTCCGTCCCGGCGGAACCGCCGGTCACGTCTCAATCGCTCGAGAACGGCAAGCTGCTGTTCCAGGCGAACTGCGCCCTGTGCCATGGCGACTTGGGAAAAGCGGATGGTTCCTTGGCCCAGCCGGGTATGCTCTTCGACGACTGGGGTGAGCCAATCAAGCCGGCCCATCTGTCGCTTCCCGCCGGTTCGCCGGGCGGAGTCAAACTCGGCCACGGCGGCCCGCGTCTGTATCAAATCATCGTGGCGGGTATCGGCGCGACCCCGATGCCGCCGTTCGAGGCCCTCAAGGCAGACGAAATCTGGAACGTGGCGCATTACGTCCAGTCGCTGCGCGCCGATGCCCATGAGGCGGAGCTCGTAGCCGCCGGAATCAAGGAAGAGGACCAACCGATCGCGCGCACAAAAATCTGGGCTGCCCTGTCGGCCGGCGGGGATGGCAAGAATCCCGTCAAGGCCGATGAATCCCGCGGAAGGCCTATAGCCGGTACGGCCATGCGCGAACACTGAGGGACGGTCTACGACATGGAGGATCTCATGGTCACACTGAACGATGCCAAGAGAGTGATCGCCGCTGCCGAGAAAAAAGCCGCGGAAATAGGTCAGCCGATGAACATCGCGGTCGCCGATGCGGGAGGGAACTTAGTCGCTCACGTGCGGATGGATGAGGCCTGGATCGGCAGTATCGATATTTCCATTAAAAAGGCCTTCACTTCGCGGGCCTTCGATATTGCCACGAAAGACCTGGCGGAACACTCTCAGTCGGGCGGCCAGTTCTTCGGGATTCATGCGTCCAATGACGGTCGCGTGATGATCTTTGCCGGCGGCATCCCGCTCAAACGAGACGGGAAGGTGGTCGGCGCCATCGGCGTGAGCGGCGGTTCGGGCGAACAGGATCATGCCGTGGCGGAGGCCGGCGCCGCGGCCTTCAAATGAAGTGTGAAGAAGGAGGAATACACCATGGCCAGCAATCGAGGCATTGCCTATATGGGGCCTGGAAAGGTCGAGGTGAAATCCATCGACTTTCCAAAGTTGATGGGGCCCGGCGGGAGAACATGCGATCACGGCGTGATCCTGAAGATCGTCTCCACCAACATTTGTGGAAGCGACCAACATATGGTGAGAGGTCGGACCACAGCGCCCATAGGCCTCATTCTGGGTCATGAGATTACGGGTGAGGTGATCGAAGCCGGACGCGATGTGGAGTTCATCAAAGTCGGGGACCTCGTGTCGGTTCCGTTCAACATCGCCTGCGGCCGTTGTCGGAACTGCAAGGAGCGCTACACGGGCGTGTGTCTGAATGTGAATCCTTCGCAGCCCGGAGGCGCGTATGGGTATGTCGATATGGGCGGATGGATCGGCGGGCAAGCCGATTACATTATGGTCCCCTATGCCGATTTCAATCTCCTCAAGTTCCCGGATAAGGCTCAGGCGATGGCAAAGATCCGTGACCTGACCTGCTTGAGCGACATCCTGCCCACCGGGTATCACGGCTGCATTACAGCCGGTGTGACGACCGGCTCCACTGTGCTGATATCCGGCGCCGGGCCGGTGGGGCTTGCCGCGGCAGCCGCCGCGCTCCTTCTGGGCGCCGCCGTGGTCATCGTCACCGACTTCAACAAGGAGCGTCTTGTACAGGCGCGCTCGTTTGGATGCGAAACGATTGATCTGTCGGACGGCGGGACCATCACGGAGCATATCGAGCAGATCCTCGGATTGCCTGAAGTGGACTGTGCCGTCGATTGCGTGGGGTATGAAGCGAAGGGGCACGGCGGGGCGGATCAACCCGCCGTCGTGCTGAACCAGTTGATGGACGCAACGCGTGCAGCAGGCGCGATCGGCATTCCAGGTCTCTATGTCACTGAAGACCCAGGAGCCAAAGACAGCGGCGCGAAAACCGGCAATCTCATCCTTCGCTTCGGCCTTGGATGGGCCAAGTCGCACGCATTCTTCACGGGCCAGGCGCCGGTCATGAAGTACAACCGCGGCTTGATGATGGCGATCCTGCACGATCGCATCCACATCGCGAAGGCGGTCAACGCCGCGGTGATCTCTCTGGATGCTGCGCCACAGGGTTATGCGGATTTTGATAAGGGAGCGGCGAAGAAATTCGTCATCGATCCGCATGGCAGTCTGACAAAAACCGCCTGAGCGCCCGACACCCGTCCGATGGCCCGACTGCTGCTCGCCCGCAGCCGTACTAACTCACGGCATGCAGTGAGAATCGCTGACGGCGCGAGGCTGACGTGATAATCGAAAGCTCGTCCGAGTCGCTGGGACGGCTCGAACCAATTGGTCGCGGATTTTCGCTGAGCTGAACGGATTACAACACGCGAATCAGTCCGGGGTGTCGTTCCGATTCATGGTCAACAAGTGAAAGACCGAGGATCAGGCGCTGGCCACCCTGGAAGCCGCCGCCGATG
>DATIBM010000245.1:0-2642 GCA_035457545.1 Nitrospiraceae bacterium | reverse complement strand
CGAGGCGGTCGCCAGCCGGAAACCGACGGCCAGCGAAGTCCCCCTGCCCAACGATGAGCATCTCCTGGTGCAGTGGGCCCAGGTCGAGACTGCCAATGGACGGACGCACGTCGTGGAGACGATTACCGACATCACGGCGATCAAGCGACAGCAGTCGGAAGCGGAAAGCTTGGTCAAGAAATTGTCCAATACGAACCGCGATCTGATGCAGGCCAACCAGCTTTTGCGCGACCAGTCCATTCGCGATAGTCTGACCGGCCTGTTCAACCATTCGCATTTTCAGGAAACACTGGTTCAGTTATGCGCGCTTGCGCTCCGGACCATGCGTCCACTGTCGCTCTTGTTCATCGATCTCGACAATTTCAAGCACATCAACGATGTGTACGGCCATACGATGGGCGATCAGGTCTTGAGGGAATTGGGTTGGTTGCTGGATAGTCAACAGGCGCCCAGGCGTGGCATGGCGCGGGCGAGCGATTTTTCCGCCCGCTATGGCGGGGAGGAATTCGCATTGATTCTTCCCGACACCTCCATGGAAGGAGCGCTGAGCGCTGCCGAACGGCTCCGCCATCGCGTGACGACCTTGACGATGCTCCCCGAGTTGACGACGCTCAATAGCCATCCCTTTGCCCTCACGTGCAGCATCGGCGTGGCGACATTTCCCATCCATGCCTCCATTCCCTCAGAACTCATCATCGCCGCGGACACCGCCCTCTATACGGCGAAGACCGCCGGCAAGAATTGTGTCCGCCTGGCCGCACCGGCCAGTCCTTCTCCCTCGGTCGTTGTCCCCTTGTAGGTTCCCAGGGAGCGTGTTACGATCCTGTTGATCTGACGCACGTGGCATGAACCCATCCCCTGTCTGATTTGGCTACCTCAGAACTTCTTTCCCGCTGTTCCAGCATTCGTGATGCATTGATCCAAGCCGGTCTCTTCACGCTTGCGGCCGATGAGCGCGCCGTGGGCCTGGCTCGCCAGGAACCCGGTCATACCTCGTGGCGCATCGGACTCGCGCCCTTCCCGATTTCGGGCGACCAGTTCAAGTTTTTTCAGGAGTTGGGAAGCCAGTTATTGCGCTTTTACCAGGCCTTGAACCGTCTGTACGTCGAGAGCGTGAGGGGCACCCAGCCCGCCTGGGTCGCGGCCTGGCTCGATCAAGGCAAACCGGATGCCTTGGTGACCTACAGCCGGATGAAGCGGTTCCGCGATGATCTCCCGGGGGTCATTCGGCCGGACATTATTCCCACGCAGGATGGACTGGTCATCACCGAACTGGACTCCGTACCGGGGGGCATCGGCTTGACCGCCTGTTTGTCCCAACTCTACGCCCGACACGCCTCCGCAGTACGAACGGTCGACAGTCCCCATGTTCCTCGGCTGATCGGCGGTCCGAACGGCATGATCGATGGGTTCGCCGCGATGCTGCGGCACCACCGGACCCATTCCGAGGGACCGACTGTGGTCGTCGTCTCCGAGGAAGCGAAAGACTATCGTCCGGAGATGAAATGGTTGAGCAGCCAACTGACCGCGGCCGGTCTCGAAACACATTGTCTCGAGCCGCGGCAGATCCAGTTTACCGAAGAAGGCCTGCGGGTCCCGGACGCGGGCGATCGTTTCATCGGCTTGATTTATCGGTTCTACGAACTCTTTGACCTGCCGAACATTCCCAAGCACGAGTTGATTCAGTACGCCGCGAAAAAAGGCCGCGTCTCCGTGACGCCGCCTTACAAGCCCGCGCTCGAGGAAAAATCCGCTTTCGCCCTCTTGCATCATCCCGTGCTGGCTCCGTATTGGCGTCAGGAGTTGGGCGAGGAACTGTTCGTGCATCTGACGACGATCATGCCGCGGACCTGGGTCCTGGATCCGGCGCCGGTGCCGCCTTCCGCCGTCATTCCCGGCCTATCGATCGGTGGCCGGGCGATGACGAATTGGAGCGATCTTGCCGTCGCCACACAAAAGCAGAGGCACTTTGTCCTCAAGCCGTCGGGATTTTCCGAACTGGCGTGGGGGAGCCGAGGGGTGTCCGTCGGTCACGACCTCCCGCAAGAGGAATGGGCGGCCGCGATCGAGACCGCTCTCAGGGAGTTTCCCAGGACCCCGTATGTCTTGCAGGAGTTTCACAAAGGTCGGCAATACGAAGTGGAGTACTTCGATCCGCACAGCGGAGAAATCCGATCAATGGCCGGACGAGCCAGATTGTCGCCCTACTATTTCGTCACTGGCGGACGAGTCGAGTTGGCTGGTATTCTGGCCACCATCTGCCCCGCGGACAAGAAAGTCATCCACGGCATGAAGGATGCGGTCATGGTGCCCTGCGCGCTGGTGTAGGAACGAACATGTCGATGACGCTGTATCACGTCCATTGGTGCCCCGAATGTGAGGTCGTGCGGCGCAAGCTGGCCGAACTGGATCTGCCGTACAACGACATCGTCGTTCCGGACTTCAGGCCACAGCGCAAGGAAGTCTTTGCGGTGTCAGGACAGTATTATGTGCCGGTCCTTCAAGACGGTGATATCGTCCTCAGCGAGACGGACGCCATTCTCGCCCACTTGGACAGCAAGGCTGACTCACGACGTCTGGCGAACGGCTAACCGTTTCTTCGGTGCCGGCCACCAAGGAGCATTCTATGGAGGAATGGAGAC
>DATIBM010000244.1:0-12725 GCA_035457545.1 Nitrospiraceae bacterium | reverse complement strand
GTCCAGGGTTCATAATACGGAAAATCGTCCCATCCTCTGGTCGCGATGAAGCCCGTGACATAGCGCAGACCCAACTCGCTCACGTCGCCGACAAATTCGCCGCTGTGCGGCACATAGTCCGGAGGATTGGAGTTGAACCGGTAGATCCAATCGGCCTTGAGCCGTCTCCCCGCGTTCGCCAGCGAGGTGCTTTGCAACCCTCCGACGGTTTTGCCGCCCTCCTGAATTTGGTGACAGCCGATACAGGCATGCTCTTTGAAGATGACTTCGCCGAAGGCGGCCTCCTGCTTGCTGAACGTCGCCATGTCGATGGCGCCGGGCTTGATCTTGGCGTCCGTCAAGTGGGCCTCAAGATACTCCGCCATCGCCTCCGCCTCGGCCTGAGGCAACGCCATGTGCGCTTGCCGAGCGTCCGGCTGATCCCATCGGTAGCCGGACGTGTAGACCGGCGGCTCTTTTCCCGCCAGCCACCCGACCAGCCACTCATGTTTGAATTTGCTGCCGACCCCGATGAGATCCGGCGCGTTCTTTTCCAAACGGGAGGCCGGCGCTCCCTCCAGGCGATGGCAGCCGGCGCAGGTGGTCTTGAGCACCGACTCGATCCGAGACCGGTCGTCCGCCAGCAAGGATCGCGACGCCAGACTCAATCCGATGACGATCACCGCCACGCCCATGATCAACCAGGCGCGCATCCGCCGCCTTCCTGGCACGACGTCGTCCATCACATTCTCCCTCCGTTTGTGGATTCGGTTGCACTTCCGTTGTCTCTGAAGGCGACCAGACGGCATCACGCCGCCGTGCGGTCTTTCGCGACCAGACTGATGTCCACCCTGGGCGGAACCACCAGAGATTGGTGCACGGTACAGGCATGGGCCACCCGTAGGAGTCGTTCTTCCTGAGAAGGATTCATGGAGGCCGGCACATGGATTCGCACCGCCACTTTCCCCACCCGATGCGGCTGTTCGGCCATCCCATACTCCACGTCCAACACCAGCCCTTCGGACTCAATACTGTGACGAGCGCAATACCGCGCGACGAAATAGGCGATACAGCCTGCAAGCGAGCCGATGAACAGCTCCACCGGACTCATCCCCGCGTCCGTGCCGCCGTCTTCCCGCGGTTGGTCGGTCACGACCATGTGGGCGTTGCTGTGAATATGGAACTTCGTGCCTCCGCGATAGCTGACCGTGAGATTCATACCGCCTCCTGTTCCCTCCGAGGCGCGCATTGTGTTGCATGGCCTTCCCCGCCTTCCGTCGCGCCGTTCACGCATGGCGCAAGGCGGACACTCGGTTGGGTCCGACACCATCTACTTGCGATAGGTATGCCATGCCCCAGGGCTCCATTCTCTGCCAAGGGCGGTGCGGCATGACGGATTTTTGAGGAGATACGCATTCAGCCGGCAACGGACTTGAAGACAAAGGCGACAGGCAGCCTGGTTTCCCTGTCGCCCTATGCCACAGAAGCCGGGATTCGTGCCTGGATAGAGAGCATTAGAATTGATAGAGGCCGCCGATCGAAAAGATCGAATCCTGGAAGTCCCGGTCGATATTGGTCGAGGTCCGCTGGGTCCGTTGGAAACTGGCCGTGAGGGCCGCTCGCGAGCTGAGGTGATAGCGCAGCTCCGCCCAGCCCTGATGGGTCTGATCAAACCGACCGACGTGAGGATCTCCGGCGATGCCGCTGGTGAAGTCCTTGCGGAGATGCAGATACATGAGGCTCAGCGTGAGCTTGGGCAGGAGGCGAAGCTCCACGCCCGCCGAGAGCATGTGCAGATAATAGGACACGTCGTCCTGGAATTGCGGTTCGTCGCGGCCGTCGGCCAAGCCCCGCTCGTAGAGATACCCCAGGGTCACGGTCGCCCAGGAGGTTGCCCGATAGCTGACCTGCGGCCCGGCCGCATAGAAGTGCGTGTCCCGCTCGGCGAACGCGTCGTTATAGAAGCGCAGCCCGAACCGGCCGATCAGCGTCGCCGTCCATCGCTCGGTCAGTCGATGCTCCACTTCCATCCGCCACCGGTGGGACGTCACTCGCTCCTCTTGAATGGTCCGTTGGCCGGATCGACGCTCGAAGTTGGGGCCCAAAAACAGGTTCGGCACGTAGCGGTACCGGAACAGGAGCGAGGTTGAGTCGTTGAGCCACTGGCGGTCCTGGATGCGATACTCCCCGTGGTTGAAGATCGGTTTGTCCGTGAAGATGAAGCCGACGGCTTTCATGGACAATTCGTTGGCGCCCCACCGATTGGCGGAGGTACGGACCGCCTCCACCATCGGCTCCCAGACCACATCCTGCGGTTTCTCCAACGGGACGATGGTCGGTTGCGTCGGATCTTCGCTGAGCGCGAGCCGCCGGGAAGCGGAGAACTGAAACGCGTCGGTCGTGTAACTGACCTTCTGCCCGGCGTTCAGCGACCACTCGGCCAGGGCTATGGGAGGCAGGATGACGCCGAGGACGAGGACTGGCGGGATGAGACGGCCAACGGCGCTCCATCGAGCTGTCGCTGCGCACGGGCACGTCATGAAGAAATTACGGTCGCAACCGGAAGACAAGCGCGGGCGGTTACGTCGCCGAACCGCCCGCTGTCAGTCATGGTCTCACTTCCGGACAGCGATCCCGTGCGTATCGGCGGTTTCCTTGCCGTCCTTCATATTGCTGATTGCCGCCTGCCCCTTGTAATGGCCGACCTTGCCGCCGCCATCGACATGGATCACGCCGACGCCCGGGATCGTCCCCTTGGCATTGTTGACCGTCTTGTCGTTTCCGGTCAGCGGATTGGGGCCTCGCAGGCCGACGAACACATACTGCCCATCCGGCGAGGCGTCCATCAGGTCCGGAGCCGGATCTTGGTTGGCCTCCGTCACGAGATTCACCGACCCGACGCTCAGGTTGGTCAGCGTGTCGATGATCTCGATGTCGTTGCCGGCGCGGTCGGCGCTCCAGAGGTACCGGCCCACGGCCGCCATGCCGTGCGAATCGGCAAATTTCTGGTCCCGTTGCGAGACGAGCTTGGCCGATACGGATTTGGGCAGCGACGACAGGTCCACCGCATAGACGTCGTAGGACAAGGGAGCGATGGGCCATCCGCCCCCGGAGTTGATGTAGAGCGTGTCGCCGACCTGAATGCCGCCGCATCCGGCCGGGTGAATCTGGTTGTTGTTCAACATCGCCGCAACCGTCATCGGCGTGGCGGCCACATCGACAACCAGGAGCCCGCCTCCGCGCAGCGTGATGAACGCGAACCGGCTGGAGGTTTCGGTGATGGGACAGATCGGCGCATTGTCGGGCCGCTCCCCGCTCTCGAACGCGGCCAGGTTCAGCACATCCTTCTCGGGATCAAACCTGAACGTGTGCGCGGCGTAGTCCGTCCAGATCCTGATGAACTTTTTCTCGGCGATGTTCGCGGCGATCGCCATCTTCTGGTCGGAAGTCGGCCAGGCCGCGTGCACGTTCTTCCCCATCGACAGGCAGGCCTCCGGCTTGCGGGTCTTCGCGTCCATGAACAGCACCTGCCCGCTCAGAAACGATACGATCGCATGGTCCTGGTCGCGGTTGAAGAACAGCATGTGCGGGCGGCGAAGCGGCTTCTTGGTCGCTTCCTCGCAGAATCTGTTGATCTCTCCGGAGAAATCGATGGTCGCGGCGGGTTTGGCCGAAGCCGGATTGCTCGCGAGCTGCGCGCCATCGTAGATGTACAGGTATCCGCCGCTTTCCTTGCCCGTATCGGACTGATCGGTCAGCCAGACTTCATAGGCCTCCGCCGCAACAGGCCAGACGGCGGAGGACCACAGCAAGATGCCTGCCCCAAGCACCATGGTGAGCCATGAAACGGGAATGTCCGGCAAGCGGGGTCTGTCGTGTCGCCTGGACTGCATGGCTGGCCTCCTTTCGTGAGAGATGTACGGGTTTCGCACGAGACTCTCCGTGTCGTCCGGCACGAATCCGGAAGAGTCCTCCTCGGCGCCGGCGTTCAATCCATGGTCGGCTCAGTCAGTCGGACAGCCGTCCGAAGGACCGGACATAGAGCAGCACCTGCCAGGCCTCCTCTTCCGTCAGCACGAGCGGGATGAATGGTGCCATATCGGTGCCCGGACTTCCATTCCGGAGAATCCAGAACAATTCGCCGTCCGTTCTCGCCTTCTGCCACACCCTGTCGGTGAAGTTCCTCGGCAGCTTCCCGCGCAGGCCCGGAATGTCGCCGAGTCCTGTGCCGTCCCTGCCGTGGCAGGTCGCACAGAAGGCCTTTCCGTGGAACAGCGCCTTTCCCTTCTCGATGTTGTCCGCCGTGGCGGGAAGCGGATTCACCCAGGACCGGGCTTCCTCGATCTGATCGGGAGGAACCCGAGGCTTGAGCACTTCCTCATCGGCAGACCAGACCGGCGGCCCGAATCCAAGCAGCATTAGGGCGCAGCAGGCGAGGACCATGTGCCCGTCGCGGAAGAAGCGTCGTGAGCGGCTCACGTCATGCGGCTTTCATGCAGGGGGTCGGGAGGGGCCGCCTGAAGGCCGGCCCCTCCTCACGATCGTCGGCTGATGGCTCGATCGGCCGGCCCTGCTCCACAAGCGATCGGCAGACCCTACTCCGAGTGGCCGGGGAACTTATGCCCCAGCGACTGCGGGAACGTCACGGTTCCGTCGGGAAATTCCTGCCCGTGCTGCCACAGGTGATAGATGACACCGTCGGTCTTCGAAGCCGCTTCGGCCACGGCCTTGGCCTTGTCCTCGGGCATGTCGAGCACCTGCACGCGGCCGGTCGCGATCTCGACCTTGTGGTCATGGAAGTATCGATGCCATTGGATGGGGGGAAGCTTGCGGGACAGATCCTTGGCCACGAAGTATTCGATGCCGACCAGTTTGGCCTTCGGGTCCGTCGATTCGAAGAGGAGACATTGGAGGATCTGATCGGAAATGCCTTTGCAATAATGGTGGTAGGGCCCGCCCGGCGTGCCGTCCGGCATCATATGGGGCGCCTGCACGTGAATGTCGTAACCTGTGGCCGGCGACGAGGCGTCCGCTCCCATGGCCGGCATCGCCAGCCCTCCCCATGCCAGCATCGCGAACACTCCGACCCATCCATGACCCTGCCTTCCTGCTCTCATAACGGCCTCCTTAGGAGATGAGTGAAGGTGATGATGCGATCGCAAACGGCGGTGGAACGAAACCGTCCGCTTCAAGATGTGAGTCCTTCCGCGCGGAAAGGATTCACAGAATCTGGACTGTCCCTCACAATTGCCGCTTGAGGCTCAACATATAGCTGGTCAGGTCGTTGAGTTGGGCCTCGGTCAGGGGGAACTTCGGCATGAACGAGCCGGGGGACACCGAGGCGGGATCGCGGAAATGCCGGAGGTGCCACTCCCGGTCCGGCCGCTCGTCTCCGACAAACGACAGATCCGGCGCCACCGCTCCGCCCTCTCCGTGAATCCGATGGCAGCCGCTGCAGCCGAACTGCGCATAGAGTTCTTTGCCGCGCGCGACCGCCGGATCGATATGGGGGACTGCGTAGAGATCCCGCAGCGAGATGCCGAGCAGCAGGAAGACGATCGCCAGAAAGGCCGCCCCGGCCCCGAGCACCATCGGCCGCTTCGTCGGGTTGCGGACCGGATTCCGGTCGATGAAGGGCCAGAGAAAGAGAATCAGCATGAACAGCGCCGGCAAGACCCAGGTGGCCAGCGGCTCCAGCGGGCCGTGGACGTATTTCAACAGTTGGTAATAGAACAGGAAATACCATTCCGGCACCGGGACGAAGCTCGCGTCGGCAGGATTGGCCTTGTCGGCCAGCGGGAACGGCAGCATCGCCGCGAGGATCGCCAGCACGGCAAAGACCCCCAGCATCACCACCGCGTCCATGAAGACCTGCCGGGGATAAAAGGTCTCGTGGCTGAGGGTGGCCCGCTCATCCGTCCAGGGGCCGGCCGGGCCCACCCGCCGGAGAATGAACAGATGCAACATGATGCCGGCGATCAACAGCGAGGGCAGAAACAGGACATGGACGGCGAAAAACCTCGACAGGGTCAGGGCGCCCAACGTTTCCCCGCCGCGCAGGACCCGCACCAGCACATCCCCGACGAGCGGCACGGTTCCCGCCATATTGATTCCCACCTGCGTGGCCCAGTAGGCGTTTTGGTCCCAGGGGAGCAGATAGCCGGTGAAGGCGAAGCCCATCGTGATGAGAAAGAGCACGACGCCTGCGATCCACATCATCTCGCGCGGCGGCTTGTAGGCGCCGTACAGGAACACTTGCAGCATGTGCAGACCGATCGCAATGACCATGGCCGAGGCGCCCCAATGGTGCAGGCCGCGCACGAAGCCGCCGAACCACAGCTCCTGCTCGATGAATTGGACGCTGTCGTAGGCATGGTCCGGGGTGGGGGCGTAATAGACGGCCAGGAACATGCCCGTCAGCGCCTGCGTGAGAAACAGAAACAGCGTCGCGGAGCCGAAGACGTAGATCCAACTCGCGCCGCCTGGAATCGGCTCGTCGAGCAGGGTCTTCTGGATGGGTTTCAGTTTGAGCCGGCTGTCGAGCCAGTTGTAGAGTCGGGAAGCCATGGTGTTTTAGTAAGGAGTGAAAAGTGAGGAGTGAGAAGAAAAGAAGCGCCCTTCCGGAATCTCCCTATCTCCCTATGTCAATTGTTATTCTCACATCTCAGTTATGTGTCCGGGGCATTCTGATGACGGATTAACCCACTCAGCATCTTATCGATCTCGACCAATTGATCGTCTGATCGTCCAACTCCTTCCAATATCCCGCTTCCACAAACCCGAGTTGCTTTGCGATCTCCAGTTGGGTGTCCTGTTCACTTAGAGAGCCTTGCGCTATATGCAAATACTTGGTGAATTCCTTTTTGGTTTGCCGTGCTGCGCCCTCCGCAATGTTGCTTGAAATACTGATAGCAGCGCGCTTGATTTAGTCGGTCAATCCAAAGCGTTCTTCCCTCGGAAAGTGCTTCGTGATCGTGTAGACCTTGACCGCCAGGTTAATTGACCGGCGCCACACATTCAGTCTCTTATGCGGTTTGTCCAACGGTTATTTCCTCACAACCCCCACTTCTTCACCTCTCGCTTCGTTGCGTTCCTCACTCCTCCCTTCTCACTCCTTACTACAATTCCACTTTTTTCGGGAGTCCCGCTTTGAACTCCTTGTACATGACCAGCAGACGCCCGTTCTCCACCTTGGAGGGCAATTCGTCCAGCGGCCGGGGGGCCGGGCCGCCCAGCACCGTTCCATCCGCCGCGAAGACGCTGCCATGGCAGGGGCACTTGAAGTTCCGATCCGCGCCGTCCCAGTTGAACCCGCACCCGAGATGTGTACAGATCGGGGACAACACCGTGATCTGTCCGTCCTGTTTTTTCACGGCCCAGACACCCTTGTGAACCGTGGTGGTCCTCCACCCTTCCTTCACCGTTTGTTTGTAGTCGAGCTGCGCCGGCTTGCCGATGGGCAGGTCATCGATTCCCCCGACATCCACCCAGGATTGGGCTCTCCGCTGAAAGGCCGGAGCAATCAGAAATCCGATCAAGGGCACGCCCAACCCGAGCGCAATGATGGAGGCGGCCGCGCCGGTGGCCCATTGGAAAAATCTGCGTCTCGTGCCGATTGGCGTGGAGAATCCGGATGTCTGCTGGTCGGGCAATTCCATGTTCATGGCCGCTCAGATGAAATGCGCAGCCCAAGGGCTGGGGGCAATTAACTATGTACATTCAACGGCGCTCCAATGCAACCGGCGAATTTCGCCGCCGGCTCGGCCACCGAATCCGTTGACGCTGTCTCTGACTGGTTGTGTGAAACCGCACGGACGAGCGAAGCCGCACGTCAATCGTCAGCCGGGATAGGATCCATCGTCACTGGTCGTTGCTGTGTCTCTTCCCACAATGACTGATGACCACTGATCAATGATTCCCTGCTCTGTTGACGCCTGCGCCGTCGGGGAACGGCGGTGCAGGAGAGGCGCCATGGGCATGAATCGTGCGGACAGCGGCCAGGCTCGCGGCTCATCCCGGGCGCTCCAACTTGCCGATGCCGATCGCGCTGAGGATCGCCTTTTCGTAGAAAGGCTCGCTGACACCGCGCTTCATCTTGTGGAGGAAGTATTTTTCCAGGCCAATCTTGGCCAGGTGCACCCACTTGCCCTTCTTGGCCCAGGTGACGTTGCGGGGCGCCATCTGCGGGAGCGCGACGAAGGCCATGCCGGTATCGCCCATGTCGGCGAGGCAGATCGCGTTCCAAGTCGCCGTCTTGCGCTTGGGATTGCTCTCGAGGTCGGCCTTGATGTTGTGGACCGCCGCCGACACCATCGACTCGATCATATAGCCGGTCTTCGGCGCCCCGGTGGGAACCGGCGTCTGCTCCACCGGTGGAATTGCGACACAGACCCCGACCGCGTAGATGTTCTTGTATGTCGGGTTGGCCTGGTATTCGTCGATGTTGACGAACCCCTTGGGATTGCAGAGACCGGCGGTCCCGGCCACCGCATCCACGCCCGTGAAGGGCGGAATGAACATCGAGTAGCGGAACGGCACTTCCTGCCCATCCTCCAGCAGGACCTTTCCCGGCTGGATCTCTTTGATGGCGGTATTCGCGAACGCTTTGATCGAATGTTCGGCGAACTCGTCTTCCATCAAGCGTCTGGATTTTCCGACTCCGGCCAAGCCCATATGCCCGATGTAAGGCTCCGGCGTGACGAAATAGATCGGCACCTTGCGCCGGAGCTTCCGCTTCCGAAGGTCCGCGTCGAGGATGAACGCCATTTCATAGGCCGGGCCGAAGCAGGAGGCGCCTTGCGCCGCCCCGACGACGATCGGACCGGGGTCCTTCAGAAAGGACTGATAGACCCCCCAGGCCTGTTCGGCATGGTCCACCGTGCAAACCGACTGCGTGTAGCCGCTGGGCCCCAACCCCGGCACCGCCGGGAAATTCAGCTTCGGGCCCGTGGCAATGATCAGATAGTCATAGGGCACCTCGCCCTTGGCTGTGGTGACCCGGTTCTGTTCCGGCTCGATCCGCTCCGCCGCCGCGTGGATGAACTCGATGCCCTTTTTCTCCAGCACCAGCGCCAGCGGGAAGCTGATGTCCTTCCGTTTTCGCCACCCGACCGCGACCCAGGGGTTCGACGGGACGAAATGGAAATAATCGACATTGGAGATCACCGTGACCTGATGCTTGTCCAGCAGCAGGCGCGATTCATATGCGGCCGGCAGCCCCCCGATCGATGCGCCCAAGATCACAATGCGTGCCATCCTGTTCTCCTTCATGAGTCCGCATCAATCGTCAAGCGTCATTCGGGAGGTCGGAAGCAATCAAACTGTCCATCGATTGACGAATGACCGATGACGAATGACGGTATTCACTTCGGCTTCGTCGGGCAGGTGTTGATTCCCAACAGACTCCATGCCGGACAGAAGCCGACCGCCCCGGTGATCAACGCGATGGCCCCTACGGCATAACTGATCCACATCCCCGCCGGAGGGAGATCCGCGAGCGCGCCCAGCGCGATGAACGCCAGCCCCAGCACCATTCGAATCGGTCGCTCGATTCCTCCTACGTTACAGGTCATGGCGACACCCCCTTTGATACAACCTTCGGTTGAGCCGGCGGGCGCGTGATCGGTCTCGTGACATCACGTCCGTCGACCCCCGGCCTGTTGTTGATGTCCCGTTTGAGCGGCGCTGTCGACAAAAAAGGATTCACGTCATCTTCCTTCCTGATTCCACACTTCGCATGATTCTCATCTATCTTGACCCGGACAGCCGGTAGAGCCCATGGCAGGTGGTGCAACGCTTGATGATGCTGGACAGGTCCCGCAAGATGTCGTCGCTCGGCAGCCCCTTGGCAGCCCGTTCCGCAAGCCCGTCGAAATCCCTATGCACCGACAGCCCCATCTGCTTGAACGGAAGGGGGAGCTTCGCCATCAGGACGGGATTCACGTCCGCTGCCATATCCGTTCCCGCGGCTCGTGCCGAGGCCGCGACCTTCCGTGAACCCTCTGCCCAATCCGGCTCCGTGACACCGTCAAGAATGCCGTCGACCGCCTGAAGCAACTGCCGCATCTCGGCCAGAATCTGGTCGCGTTCGGCCGGAGCAAGGAGCACCTCCGTCCTTCCGTCACTGGTCGAGACGGTCACTCCCCGGACAAACAGCCAGGCCAACAGACCGGCCCCCGCAATCCACAACAGGATGGCCGCCATACAGAGCCGACGCAACGGGACACCTCACTTCCTCAACGTCTCCGCATAGGCGGCAACGTCCGCGAGTTGCATATCGGACAGTGGGCCTTTCCAGGCGGGCATCGCCGTGCCGGGGCTGCTCTGTTCCATGACCCGGCGCAGGTCGGCCCCGCTTTTCTTCCTGCTCGGCTGGCTTGTGAAGTCGGTTGCGGGAGGAATCAACGCCCGTCCGGTCGGTCCATCGCCTTTGCCTTGCGGCCCGTGACAGACCATGCAGTGTTTGTCGAACAGCAGCTTGCCCTTTGCCGGATCGCCCGTTCCGGCCGCCTCAGCCAGGCCCGGCATCAGCAGCGCGATGGCCGCCAGCGCCGTCGTCCCCTTCATCGCCCGACCTTTCCTCACTTCAGTGTTTGTCCTCGCCCTTGTGCCCCTTGCCTTTGTCCTCCACATCGATCACGGCGCCGGAATCCGCATCGATGTGCACTTCCTTGATCATCTTGTCGTCCGTCACGATCTCGACTTCCCACACCGTCTTGTCGTGTTTCTTTTCAAGTTCGGCCTCGATGATCTTGCCCGGCACCTTCTCGGAAGCAGTCTTCACAGCCTGATCGATGGTCACCTTGGCCGTCTCTGCCATTTCGACCTTGCTCTTATGCTTCTCTCCCTTCTCACCTTTCTTATCCGCGAGCGCCTGGCCGCCCAATACCAGCAATAGACCCGCCGCCATTGCCGCCGCCATCGCAATCCGTCTCATATGATTTCCTCCTTGTGAGTCGGAATAGGATGAACACATACACGATGGACTCCCGCTTTTTCGCCCAGGCGTGACGAGTGCGATGATTGTGCCAATTGGGCGCCGCCGCGATCACCCCGAGACGACCGTCAAGTGGTTGATTCTCAGGGCCTGAACATAAGAGTGCGGGCTGCCATTGCGGCCAAAGTCCCCAGCGAGACCTTGGCTTCTGGGGCGAGATGCCACAGACGCCGTTAAACCTCGGCGCACAACACGCTTGGACTCGAAGGCCTTGAATAACGTGCTGGTGTAGGAGCAGACTGAATTGGAGTCCGAGGGAATGAATGACTGGTCAAGACGGCGGTCACGATGTTCTTCGGGAGCGCGATCTGCGGTCACTGCGGCGTCCCCACCAATGCAACACATCGGGCGTTCTATCTCAGGCTTTTGCCTGGTTGTCGGTACGCCGTCATCTGCGACCGGTGTCTGGCCCGGGAAAGGAGAGCCCTGTTGACGGAAGGCCCCTATCCGTATCATGAGCCTGGCACGGCTCAAGCCGACCACGCACACGTTCCCCTCTACAACACACGAGCCGCGATTGCGCATATCGCGCGCCGCATAGAGCGATTCGCTTCATCCGGCGGTGATCATTGGCCGATCGTCCATCTCTTTCACCATGCGCGCAAGCGATCGCCCTAGCCAACAGTATCCATGAACACTTCTGCTGCAATCGCGGATTCGCTGCTCCAACAAGCCTGGCGGCGGGCGTGCTCGCCGCTCAGGTCCGGCCGCCTCACCGACTCGGCGGCGCGCACAGACGTGGCGCTCTTTATTCATCGGGCCGTGCGCCCCTCAACGGACTGTTTCAAGTACGCCTCGGGGCTTCTCGGCTGTGCTTGCCCGTCTCGCGACGCGACTCCCGGGTACCCGTTGCCGGGGCACCCATTGCGGGGGGAACCCGTTGCCTCTTCCATGCAACGGGTCCCATGCAAATGGGTCGATCTGCAGCGGGTGGAACGCGACGAACTGTCATGGATAATGTGGGCTCACAAACCTCCAAACAGATCCTCTCATTTCGTCGGCTGGATGGTAGGTGCCAGGTGGATCTGAACGTGCTCATCGTGGGCGGCGGCATCCACGGCGTGGGAATCCTCCATGACCTCGCCTCCCGCCGCATCGGCGGGGTTCACCTCGTTGAACGCGACCGGCTGGCCTCCGGCACATCAAGCCGAACGACCAAGCTCCTGCATGGAGGTTTACGGTATCTCGCGCGCCTGGCGCAATGGGGATTGGTTCATGACGCGCTCAAGGAACGTGCGCTCCTCCTCAAGAATCTTCCTGAAGTCGTGCGTCCAATTCCGTTTGTCCTCCCTGTGTTTCGATCGGGCCGGCCCTCTTGGATGATTCGTCTTGGATTGCGTCTCTACGAGTGCTTGGCCACGACGGCCGATGACCTGCCTCGCGCGCGCCGGCTTGGCCCTCACGAACTCGTTGACCTCGCGCCTTATCTCCATCCGCACGTCCTTCAGCATGAAATGAGCGCCGCATTCTTGTTCTATGAGGCTCAGATGCAGGACGATGTGATCGTCCGGCTTGCTGCGCGCGCCGCCGCTCATCTCGGCGCCACCTATGCCGAAGAGACGTTCGTGGATCGCGTGGAGTGCGACGGCCAGGGCTTTCGCGTCCGGTTGGTCGATGCGCAGGGTGTGAAGGAGGTCACCTGTCGCGTGCTCGTGAATGCCGCGGGGGCCTGGTGCAATGCGAATTTATTGCGATGGGGATTCGTTCCGCAGGTGACGTGCCTCCTCAACGTCGGCTCTCATCTCGTCCT
>DATIBM010000243.1:0-16263 GCA_035457545.1 Nitrospiraceae bacterium | reverse complement strand
CCCCTTTGGTATGAAGCTTCATAATGAGACCCTCCTTCATCCGAACAAATAGATGATATTGTGGGTACGGGCTCCTACTTGATCACTTTGAAATCGGTGATCGTGCGGCCGTCCAACGTGACTTCCATCGCGACAAGTTCCTGTGACGCCTTGATCAATCGATCCATCAACGACTTGTCCTTCACGTTCAGGCGCACGGTTTGCGCGGCATGGTACCAGCCGCTATACGGATTGTTCTTCTCGTTGCCCCCCACAAACCCCCAGGCGCAGCAGGAGAACAGGGGGTCCGGCGGCTTGACCTCGAGATCGGTTGACGTCCGGCCAAACGGGCTGCCCGACGCAGGTTCGCCGCTGTTCCAGTACTGAATCCCGAACAGGATCTCTCCGTCCGGATTGTCGGCCCATTGCGACCACACCCGGCCCTTGAGCGTCTTGACGACTTCACCCTTCATCGCGCTGCCACCGACGATCTTTGAGGCCGGCCCTGACGGTGCCGCCGCCGGTTCATCGGCCGCGAGGACCATTCCCGAGGTGAACAGTCCTACAGCCGAGACGAGTGCAACCGCTGCTATGACGACTCCTCTCTTCATCAAAGCACCTCCTTAATGGAAATCAAGTCCATCCAGAATCGCGTCAACCCAACTTGCAAAAAAGACAATGATGACATCACACGGAATACTACAGCGCAGGCGAGGAAGCTTTGCAGCCACCTCCTTTCTGTTTTTTCCAGCCTTGCTGAATGCTCCGCTGTACTCGCGAATATGTTCTTTTCTTCTAGAAAGAGACCGCCTAATAAAAAGTGGCGAAATCCTATAAAAATCCCCCCGAGGAGTCAAGGAAATATATCGCCGAATCTTTCCCGGGACGAAATGCCGGCAAACGGCCTTCTTTAACAATGAGTTGCGTTGATACGGGGTAGGGGAAGCGACTGAACCGGCCAGAGGGATGAATTCGTCGTGAAATTAGTTGAGCGCGGAGACCAACGACCGCTCGGAAACCAGCCCCAGCGCCGTCAGCGATCGCGCCTGCTGATCAAACAGGCACCGGCTGAGTTCATGCACCTGCGGAACGGAGACCCGATCGATGTGGCTAACCACTTCATTCAACGACACGGAGTGCCCCAGATACAGCTCGTCTTTCGCCAGCTTGCTCATGCGGCCGTGCGAACTCTCCAACCCCAACATCAGGCTTCCTTTGAGATGATTCTTGGCCAGATTCAACTCACGCCTGTTCACGCCGTCGCGCTGGATGCGCCGAAGCTCCCGGCAGACCAGTTCGACCACCCGCGGCGCCTCGGGGGCGCGGGTCCCCGCATAAATCGTCAAGGTGCCGGCGTCGGAATAATTCGAGAGGTACGAATAGATGGAATAGGCGAGGCCGTATTTTTCCCGCACGACCTGAAAGAGACGCGAGCTCACGCTCCCGCCCAGGATCGTATTGAGCACATGCGCCGCATAACGGTCGGGGTCGGCAGCCGCCACCCCCCGCAACCCGATGCAGAGATGCGCCTGCTCCAATTGCTTCTTGTGAACGAGCACCCCGCCCGTCACGTTCGGCGGACGGCGCCCGTTGGTCCGGGAAGACTGCCTGCGGAAGGGCGCGAAGATCCGCGCGAGCAATTGCCTGAGCGGCCGCTCGCGAAAATTACCGGCGATGGCCACGATCGTGTCCCGCGGGTCGTAGTGCGCCCGCACGTATTGCATCAAGTCACGGCGGCTTAACGAGGCGATCGTCTCAGGCTTGCCGAGGATCGGCCGGCCCAGCGGGTGATGTTTGAGCACCTGTTCCGTGTGCAAGTCTTGCAAGAGGTCTTCGGGATCGTCCTGAACCGTGCGGATCTCCTCCAACACCACCTGCTTTTCCTTCTCCAACTCCCTTCGCGGGAATTGCGAGTGGTGAAACAGGTCGGCGAGCAGCATGAGCGCCGGCTCCAGGTGTTGATCCAGGACCTTCACGTAAAACGTGGTTGTTTCGCGTCCCGTGAACGCGTTCATCTCGCCGCCGAGCGCATCGATCTCGTGCGAGATGTCGCTGGCCGTCCTGCTGCGGGTCCCCTTGAAGAACATGTGCTCAAGGAAATGGGACAGACCTTCTTCCCCCCGTCCTTCATCGCGGGACCCGACGTTGACCCAGATGCCCAGCGTCACGGAGCGGAGCGTCGGGATGGCTTCCGTGACCACGCGAAGCCCATTGTCCAACACGAGCTTCTTATACATCTGGACCCCTTCGGCGGATAGGCTCAAACCGAGGTTCCGGCGGGCGCCCCGGACGGCGCCGCCATCGCTTCCTTGCGACTCAACCGGATCTTCCCTTGCTTATCGATCTCCAGGACCTTCACCAGGATCTGCTCCCCCTCCTTCACCTCGTCCGACACCGATTTCACCCGGTGATGGGCGAGCTGGGAGATATGGACGAGGCCGTCCGTGCCAGGCAGCACCTCGACGAACGCGCCGAAGTCCATGATCTTGCGCACCGTGCCGAGATAGACCTTGCCGACCTCGACCTCGGCCGTCAGCCGATTGATCATCTCGATCGCCTTCTGCGCCGACGCCTCGTCGGCCGAGGCAATAGACACGTCGCCCGAATCCTCGACGTTGATCTTGACGCCGGTCTCCGCAATGATCGACCGGATGGTCTTGCCGCCCGGGCCGATCACGTCCCGGATTTTGTCCTGCTTGATCTTGAGCGTGAAGATGCGCGGCGCGAAGGGCGAGAGATTCTTTCGAGGCGCGCTCAAGGTGCTCAACATCTTGTCGAGGATGTGCAGCCGTCCCACGCGCGCCTGTTCCAGCGCCTGCCGCATGAGCGCGGGCGTGATTCCCCCGATCTTGATGTCCATTTGAAGCGCGGTCACGCCGTTCTTGGTGCCGGTCACCTTGAAATCCATGTCGCCCAAATGGTCTTCAAGGCCCAGGATGTCGGACAGCACCACCGCCCGGTCGCCTTCCTTGATCAGTCCCATGGCAATGCCCGCGACCGGCTCCTTGATCGGCACGCCGGCGTCCATGAGCGCCAAGGTCCCGCCGCACACGGAGGCCATGGACGATGAACCGTTGGATTCCAGCACGTCCGACACCAGCCGGAGCGTATAGGGAAAGGCCTGTTTCCCCGGAATCACCGCCTTGAGCGCGCGCTCGGCCAACGCCCCGTGCCCCACTTCCCGCCGCCCCGGCGACCGCAGCGGCTTCGCCTCACCCACGCTGAACGGGGGAAAATTGTAATGAAGCATGAAGGCCCGGCTGTATTCGCCTTCCAAGGCGTCGATCCGCTGCTCGTCCTCGGTCGTGCCCAGCGTCGCCACTGCGAGACTCTGCGTTTCACCCCGGGTAAAGAGCGCCGAGCCGTGCGTCCGCGGCAGGATGCCCACTTCGCAGGTGATGGGACGGATGTCGGTGGTCCCCCTTCCGTCGGCCCGCACCCCCCGCTCCAGGATGCTGTGCCGCACCTCGTGATATTCGATCTGCTCGAACGCCAGACGGACGAAGTGTTCGCGTTTGGGATCGTCCTCGGACTTCAGCCGCTCCGCGGCCTCATCGCAAATCTCGTCGAGCCGCTCCTGGCGGGCCAACTTGTCGGGAATCAGAATGGCTTCCCGCATCGGCCCGATCACGAGCGCGCGCACCTGCTCGACCAACGCCGGATCGACGGTCTCCACTTCGACGACTCGCTTCGGCTTCCCGGCTTCCCGCCGCAAGGCATGGATCGCGGCGACGATCTTCTTGATTTCGGCATGGGCCAGTTCGATCGCATCGAGCATGACGGATTCCGGCAATTCATTGGCGCCGGCCTCCACCATCATCACCGCATCCTCGGTGCCCGCGACCACCAGGTTCAAATCGCCGCTCTCCAATGTCTCCAGATCCGGGTTTACGATGAATTGCCCGTTGAGCCGCCCGATCTTCACGCCGGCGACGGGCTTCTCGAACGGAATCGACGACACCGCCAGCGCGGCGGATGCGGCAATGATCGAGACGATGTCCGTCGTCCCGGTCTTGTCCGCGGACAACACCGACGCGATCACCTGCGTTTCGTAATAGTAGCCTTCCGGGAACAGGGGCCGGATGGGCCGGTCGATCAGGCGGCTGACCAGCACCTCCTTCTCGGACGGCCGGCCTTCGCGCTTGAAATACCCGCCCGGGATCTTGCCCGCGGCATAGGCGCGTTCCTGATAATCGACGGTCAGCGGGAGAAAGTTCACTCCCGGCTTGACTGTCTGCGCCGCGACGGCCGTGGCGAGGATGACGCTGTCCCCGTACGTCGCCACGACCGCCCCGTCGGCTTGTTTGGCCATGCGGCCGGTTTCCAAACGGAGTCGCTTTCCCGCGACCTCTACCTCAACTGTATGGACCATTGTAGGTGCTCCTTTCCTGCCCTACAGATGCCCACAGAGATAGACTCACCCCCGCCTCCGCGTCGGAAGCCGGTGCGGGTGAGTCTATGTCCGTGTTCACCTGTGGGCAGCATGGTGACGGCGCCTGCGCAACGAGGCGTCAGGACACCGGATGTGTACCGCTATTTGCGGATGCCGAGACGATCGCAGACCGCCCGATAGCGATCTCCGTCAACCCGGCGCAGATAGTCCAGTAACCGTCGCCGGCGGCCGACCATCTGCAACAACCCGCGGCGCGAATGGTGATCTTTCTTGTGAAGCTTGAAATGCTCAGTGAGATACGCAATCCGGTTGGTCAGGATCGCTATCTGGACCTCGGGCGATCCCGTGTCGTCGTCGCTCCGGCGATAGTGTCCGATCAACTCGCTCTTGGCTTCCTTCGCTAATGCCATGACTCTGCCTCCCCTTTTCTCCCATTCATGAATCGGTTCGACTGGATGCAAAGACTTTCCGCATGCGGATGACCCCGTCCGGATTGTCTGGCGACGCCGCAAGCCCCAGCCCCAGGAGCCGGCCCTGCGGATCGTGAATTCGGACCATCCGTTCCACTTCCCCGCAGGAAGCGGCCGCCTCCTGCGTCCAGATGACGGCCCTGACCGGCACCGGCATGCCATGCCGCGCCCGCCGTGCGGTCTCTTCATCGACGGTGCCCGCCGCGAACAGACTCAATGCCTGATCCAGTGACAGCGCCGGTCCCTTCTCCGCTTCCCATCCCTCGACGATCGAGTCAACGGTTCTGGCCTGGTCCAGGTGCAGCGGGCCGACCCTGGTCCGCACCAGCAGAGCCGTATGCCCGCCCGGTCCCAATGCATTGCCGAGATCGGCGCAGAGTGTGCGGATGTAGGTGCCCTTCGAGCAGACCACCCGGAGGCGAATGTCGGGCCCGTCCATGCCAAGCACATCCAACCGATGGATGATGACCGTCCGAGGTTCCCGTTCGACCGTCCGGCCGGCCCGCGCGGACCGATAGAGCGGGACGCCCGCGATCTTCACTGCGGAATACATCGGCGGGACCTGCATCGTCCGGCCCACAAACCGGGCTGCCTCCGCGCAAACCCGTTCGAGCGTGATGCCGGTGACGGGCCGCCGTTCAAGCACCACCCCTGTGGCATCCTGTGTATCCGTCACCTGACCGAGTCGAAGCACCGTCTCATATTCTTTGTCCCACTCGACGAGGTACTCGGCGACGCGGGTGGCCTGGCCGATCAAAATCGGCAGCACCCCCGTGGCGGCCGGGTCAAGCGTGCCTGCGTGCCCGACCTTGAGGCCGTGAAACAGGGGACGCAGCTTGGCCACCACGTCGTGCGACGTCCAGCCGGCCGGTTTGTTGACCGCCAGCACACCGTCGCTGAGCGCCGTAGCCGCCCTGCACTCTTCAACCGGCATCACGCCAGCCCCTTGTCTCCCTCTGCCTTCCATCCCTCGGCTCCGTCCTTCCAGGCTCACTTGACTCATTCGGCTTACTCGGACGTTGGCGGTTCATCCCGGACCGGTCGAACCTCGTCCAGCAGAGCCAGCACACGATCGCCCCGAGGCCCGCTGACGTCCTTAAAGAAGACCAGCTCCGGGGTGTAACGCAATTCCAGCCGTTGCCCCAGCTCCGACCGAATGAATCCCGCCGCTTTGGTCAGTCCCGCCGCAATCTCCCGATCCGGCGCGCCATCCAATCCTGAAGTGAAATAGACCCGCGCGAGCCGGAGATCGTTCGTGACGGACACCTCCGTTACCGTGACCGCCTGGAGGCGCGGGTCCCGCACCCTTCGCATCAAGATGTCCGCGACTTCCATTCGAATCTGATCGGCCACGCGCGTGGCCCGTTTGGTGACGGGTTTCATGTCGTTCAGCGGACGATCGGCCGATGATCCTCATCGCAACAACTGTGGCTCCGCGGCGCTCCGTCAGAGCAGCTCGATTCGCGATTGCAGGATTTCCAATGTCGGCACCCCTCGGATCATGTTCAGCGCCTGATCCAACACGCTGGTGACGTGCGCGCGCTCATTGGACACACAGGCAATGCCCAGCAGGGCTTTTTGCCACAGATCCTGGTCGCCGATTTCCGCCACCGACACGTTCAGGTTCCGCAGCCGATCCTTGAGACTGTGCAGAATCTGCCGCTTCTCCTTGAGCGAATGTCCGTTGGGGAAAAACAGCTCCACCGTGCAAAGCCCCAACATTGCCCCGCGTTCGCTCAAGGCCGCTCTCCTTCGCTCGGCTTCGCGGCGCTCACAACTTCGCGGCGATTCGATCCAACACGAAATTTTCGATAATGTCCCCGGCTTTGAGATCGCTGAAATTTTCCACGCCGATGCCGCACTCGTATCCCTGCTGGACCTCCCGTACGTCGTCTTTGAAGCGGCGGAGCGAGGCCAGCTTGCCCTGATAGACCGGCACATGATCGCGGACCACCCGCACCCCGCTGCTCGCGCGGGTCATGGTGCCTTCGAGCACGTAGCAGCCCGCGATAATCCCGGCCTTGGACACGTTGAACACCTGGCGCACTTCGGCGCGCCCCAGCACCCGCTCCTTGAACGTCGGCTCAAGCAGGCCCTCCATCGCAGCCTTGATGTCGGCAATGGCGTCATAGATCACGCTATAGAGCCGGATATCGACCCGCTCCGATTCCGCCAGCGCGGCGGCTTTGGGTTCCGGCCGGACATTGAAGCCGATGACGATGGCGCCCGAGGCCGCGGCGAGCAACACGTCGGTTTCGGTAATGCCGCCGACCCCGTTGTGGATGACGCGGAGCTTCACGACCTCCGACGGCAGCTTGTCGATCGCGACCGCCAAGGCTTCCGAGGAGCCCTGGACGTCCGCCTTGATCACCAACGCCAGTTCCTTGATGTCGCCCTGCTTGATCCGCGCATAGAGATCGTCCAGGCTGACCTTGGCCGGACCGGCAAGCTCCGCGGCGCGCTGTTTTTGCGCGCGGGACTCGGCGATTTCGCGGGCCATCCGCTCGTCCTTCACGACCAGGAACGTGTCGCCCGCCGACGGCACGCCCGTCAACCCGACGACTCCGACGGCCATCGAGGGACCGGCTTCCGTCAGCTTGACGCCCGCCGCCGGGATCAGCGCGCGGACCCTTCCGCTGTATGTCCCGACCACATAGGCGTCCCCGACCTTCAACGTCCCTTCTTGAACCAACACGGTGGCGACCGGGCCCCGGCCCCGGTCCAGCCTCGCTTCGATCACCGTCCCCTTGGCCGGCTTGCGCGGATCGGCGCGCAACTCCAGCACGTCCGCCTGAAGCAACACCATCTCCAGCAACAGGTCCAGGTTCTGCCGCTTCTTGGCGGATACCTCCACCATGATCGTCTGCCCGCCCCAGGCTTCCGAGATCAAATTGTGTTCCGCCAACGCATGCTTGACCCGTTCGACATTGGCCTCGGGCTTGTCGATCTTGTTGATCGCGACGATGATCGGCACATTGGCCGCCGTGGCGTGATTGATGGCTTCAATCGTTTGCGGCATCACGCCGTCGTCCGCCGCCACGACCAGGATCACGATATCCGTGACCTTGGCGCCTCTCGCGCGCATGGCCGTGAAGGCTTCGTGGCCGGGTGTGTCCAGGAACGTGATGCGCTTGCCGTGCAGTTCGATGGAGTAGGCTCCGATATGCTGGGTGATGCCCCCCGCTTCCTGCTCCGCAACCTTGGTTTGACGAATGGCGTCCAACAGGGACGTCTTGCCATGGTCCACGTGCCCCATGATGGTGACGACCGGCGGCCTCGGCTCCGGCTTTTCCTCCCCCTTCCAGATGGCGGCCTCTTCGAGCAATTCCTCCCCGGCCTTGGGGGCCGTGACCTCGACCTTGACGCCCAGTTCCTCGGCGATCAAACCGGCAAGCTCCAGGTTCATGCTCTGATTGAGCGTCAGCATCTGCCCACTTTCCATCAACTTCTTCATGATGTCGGCCGGGCGTTGGCCCACCGCCTCCGCAAACTCCTTGACCGTCATGCCCGCGGTCAACTTGATGCCCTTCTTTCTCGGCTTGGTGATTTCCGTGACCGGCGTCGTCCCGGCATGGCGCACACGGTCATCCCGCCGATGGACCGAAATCGCCCGCAAATCATCCCACCGGGCCGCATCCTCCTTGGCTCGGGCCTCTTCTTCGTCCCGCTCCCGTCCCGGCTTTCGAACTTTCTTCGCCTTCTCGCGCGCTCCCTTCGCTTCGCCTCCCTCAAACAGCGCCTCGGCTTTCTTCTTGGCCAGCGCGGCCTCGGATACCGCATCAAGAGCCGGGGTCGCGATCGAGGCCGGTTTCGCTTCAATCGGGGCCGCCGGCGCAAGCGATTCCGCCGGCGCAGGGGACAGAATTCTTGGCGGCGGCGACAGGGCGATGTCTGGCTTAACTTCGACCGGCGGCGCAGCAGCCGCGGACTCCGTGGCCGACGACCCGGGAGCCGGGTGGGCTAGGTCGGGCGGCGGCGCATGCGTGAGTCCGGTTTCCGTCGCCGGAACCGCGGCAGCCTCGATCTCCTCCTCCGTCTTCTTCTTCTTAATGAGGATGCGGCGCTTGTCCGGTTTCGGCGGCTCCTCCAGACTGACAGCCCCTGCCTTCGCTCCTGTTGATTTCACGTGTCCGCCTCCACCATCGGCTTCCTGTCGGAATCCTTCCCCTCCGCGTCCCATACGCGCCACCCTGTCCTCAGCGCCGGCGCCTGTCTGCGCCTGCTGCGGCGCGAGCTTGGCGAGCAGCCGGGCGACCACATCCGCGTCCAAGGCGCTGCTGTGCGACGCAACGGGCACACCCATCCGCTTGAGCTCCGCCATGAGCTCCTTGCTCTCCATGCCCACTTTCTTGGCCACTTCATAGACGCGCATGCAGCGTCCGCTCCTTCACTCACCCCCGGAACTCCCGGCGGAGATCCATCTTCGACCCGCACGGAAACTTTCGGCTCGCTATTCCGCCACCTCGGCCTTCGCAGCCCCTTCGGCCGCCTCACGTTGGGCGCGCGCCTCCTCCTGCTCGCGCTGATCGGCCGCCTCCTCCGCCAGCGCCGCCCGGATCTCCCGATCCCGTTCGACCTTTTTCTTTTCGTATTCGGTCCCGCTGATGATGTCGATCTTCCACCCGGTCAATTTGGCCGCGAGCCGCACGTTTTGTCCGTTCTTGCCGATCGCCAGGGAAAGCTGCGAGTCGGCCACCACCACCAGCGCGGATTTCTTCTCTTCGTCGATGCCGACTTTTTCGATCGTGGCCGGGTTCAACGCTTCGGCGATGAAGACCCTGGGATCGGTCGTCCAGGCCACGATGTCGATCTTTTCTCCCCGGAGTTCGCGGACCACCGCTTGGACACGGGAGCCCTTGATGCCGACGCAGGCCCCCACCGGATCGACCGCCTTGTCCCGGGACGAGACGGCGATCTTGGTGCGGTCGCCGGGCTCCCGGACGATTCCTTTGATCTCGACGATCTTCTCCGTCACCTCCGGCACTTCCAGCTCGAACAGCTTGGACACGAACTGTGGATGGGTCCTGGTCAGGATCACCTGCACATCCTTCGGGGTGCGGCGAACCTCCAGCAACATGGCCTTGATGCGATCGCCGCGCCGGTAGGTTTCGCGGGGAATTTGCTCCTGGATCGGCAGGATGGCCTCCGTCTTGCCGAGATCGACGATATAGTTCTTCCGCTCCATCCCGATGATGACGCCGTTCACGAGGTCCCCTTGCCGGGTGGAGTATTCCCGCTGCACCACTTCCCATTCGGCTTCGCGCACCTTCTGAAAGATCACCTGCTTGGCCGTCTGCGCGGCAATGCGGCCCAACTCGTCCATCTCGATCACGGACCCGATTTCATCGCCGATCTCCGCCCCGTCATCCACTTTCCGCGCTTCCTGGAGCGAGATTTCGGCCTTCGGGTTGGTCACGGTCTCGACGATGGTCTTGACCGAGACCACGGAAATTTCTCCGGTCTTCGGGTCGATCTCCACGTGGATGTTCTCGCCTTGCCCGAACCGCTTCTTGGCCGCGGTCTGGAGCGCGGATTCCACGGCGTTCAACACCCGCGTCTTGTCGATCCCCTTTTGACGACCGATTTCGTCGATGACCGCGATCAATTCTTTATTCATACGTGACCACCCTTTTCTTCACGGGGATTCCCGCGGCCCGCGCGGCGCGAGGCCATCACTTGGAGAATTCGACCTCCAGGCGCCCGCCCGCGATCGCCTCCCACCCCAATTGAATCGACCGATCGGTCTTGCCTTCCCGCACCGTCAGGGAGAGCCCCTGTTCGTCCGCCGCGGTCAACCGGCCGACCACCCGCCACTGCCCCTCTCGGGCCTGCGCCAGCTTCAGGTTCACCAATCGCCCCACGACCCGTTGATAATCGGCGAGCGTTTTGAGCGGGCGATCCAGCCCCGGCGAGGAGACTTCGAGGGTATAGGCGTGAGGAATAGGATCCGCCACATCCAGGGCGGGCCCGAGCGACATATGAGCCTGCTCGCAATCGTGGAGGCTGACCCCTCCCGGCTTATCAATGTACACTCGCACGATGGTCCGCTGCCCCTGCCCCGAACAAGTCACGTCGATGAGTTCGAGTCCCATGGCCCACAGGATCGGCGCGGCGACTTCCTGCACGCGCTGGGCAACCTGGGCGCTGTCCATGAACAACAGAGAAAAATGAGGGAGCAGACTTACCGATCTTGAACGGCACGGACTCCAAACAAAAAAGTGGGCGACCGCCCACTCCAAAACAGCGGAACTGTATCATTTTGACTGTGGACAATGCAAGCGCGGTCAGGCGAGAGCGACCTCACGGAATCGTTGCTGGAGCAGCCGGCTGATGGGCCCGGGGCATCCGCTCCCGATGACCGTCGCATCCACCGTGACGACGGGGAGCACTTCGACCGTTGTCCCGGTGAGAAACACCTCGTCCGCCGATCGAAGCTCGTCGAGCGTGACCGCCTCTTCCCTGATGGGCAGCCCCTCCTTTCGAGCCAATTCCAGCACCAGATGCCGCGTGACTCCGGCGAGGATCTCGGGGCCGACGGGCGCCGTGCGGAGACCTCCCTGTCGCACGACCATGACGTTGCTGACCGCCCCCTCGGTGATCCGGCCGCCACGGACCAACAGGGCCTCGAAGGCGCCCATCTCAAGGGCCCGCTGGCGAGCCAGCACGTTGGCCAGGAGGTTGACGCTCTTGATGTCACATCGGCCCCAGCGAATATCGTCGGCCGTGACCACCGCGACCCCATTGGCCGCGAGCGCGGGTTCGAGCGGACGCATGAGCCGGAAGGTCATGATCACGGTGGGAGCCACCCGGGCGGGAAAGGCATGGTCGCGCGGCGCGACGCCCCTGGTGATCTGGAGATAGACCTTGCAGTCGGGATAAGCGGCGCGCCTGATCCCTTCGTCGATCAGCGCGGGAAATTGCCGAGCGGCCTCCGGCAGCGCCAGGCCGATCGCCGCCGCGCTCTGAGCCAGCCGGGCCACGTGCGCCTCCATCTGGAACGGCCGGCCACGGTAGGTCCGGATGACTTCGTACACGCCGTCGCCGAACTGGAGGCCGCGATCTTCGACCGGCACCGTGGCGTCGGCCAGATCCATGAAGCGACCGTTGACGTAGGCCACGTCTCCCATGCCCTCGTCCCTTGTCCGCCTTACGATCGACCGGCCACGCAGATCACAAACACGCGGCGGTCTTCAGCGGTGAATTTCCATCCCATCCGCTTCTCAAACACGAGCCGATGCCGGCCTTCCTTCACGGCCTGAAATTCGAACGTTCGACGCCCCATATCCACGGCATTGTTGCCGGCAATGCGCAAATAGTCGTCGTTGAGCAGCGCCAGCGCCGTCTGATCATACGCCGGCACCCACAGCTCCCCTCTGGTCCGGTCTTCCCAAAGATGGATCGTGAACGAATGTTGAATCACGGTGTCGATGACCCGTCCCTCGGCCTCCTGTTCTCCATAGGCCGATCCCTGTGCCTGTTCCGCAGCCGTCATGCCCACCTGCCCGTCTTTTCGATCGCGTCCCTCTGTTCGGCGTTTCTCTCACGAGACCAGCCCCCGTTCGGCGTCCTGCCCTACTCCGTCACTGCCCGGTAGGCGGCCCTGTTCGGCCCGTCAGGCTTTTCGCCGCCCGCCGATGAGAATGGTTTCCCCTTCGATCCGCACGTCATAACTGGCCACGCAATACCCGCCTCCGTCCGTCCCCCGACCGTTTCGAAGGTCGAACGCCAGATCGTGCCAGGGACAGGAGACGATGCAGCCCTTTACACGGCCCTCGTGCAACGGTCCCCCCTCATGAGGGCAGGCATCGTGAATGGCGTAAAATCTGCCCTGCACGTTGAAAATGGCGACCGGTTTGTTCCGGATGGTCACCAGTTTGCTGCCGCCCGCTGGGATTTCCGCCACTCGCGCCGCCGCTTCGTACTGCTCAGTGCCTTCCATATCCCAACCGTCCCTTCATTCGTCCCAATCGACCGCGACCCCGCGCCCGTCGCCACAGTACCACGTCACATCACCAACGTAAACTTCAAGTCCGTCCCGACCGTGACGCCCTCTTCGCGCACAAAGCCGGCCTTGGTTTGCAGGACGTACCGGGCATCGCTCGGCGGAGGCCCATATCGCGGGCAGGGATCTTGATTGCACGGAGGCACGTCGGCCGCCAGATGGACCACGTGCCGGCTCTCGTCCAGCCAGATGATATCGACCGGAAATCGGAAGGCCTTCGTCCACAGTGTATGCCGGCCCGAGGATTCGAAGATATAGAGCATGGCGCCGTTGGGCGGCAAGGTTTCTCGAAATGCCAGACCGAACAGGAGCTTTTCCGGCGTATTGGCCACCTCTCCCTCAAGCTGGCGCCCGCTTGGAAACGTGATGAGAATCGTCTCCGTCTCTTTTTGAGAGGAGACAAAGAGACTGACCGACATCAGCAGAACCGCCAACAGGATCAGCATGATGATCCGCTGTCGCTTCGGCTGCGGCGTCTCCGACCCGGACCCCATGAACACCTCTTGGAAGAATGTGATGAATTCTAGGCCCATAGGCCCAGAGGCCTTTTTGCGATGGGCCTTCTGCGCGGGCCTGTTCCCGTTGACTTGGCTTTTTTTCGCAGTCTAGAATGCCACTCGCTTTTGTTGCAACTGCCGGCCACCGCCGGTTGGATGCGGAAAGAAGCGGGCGGCGTTGGGCACGACCGTCCGATCGTAAATCGTTTCTTCAGCGAGCGTTAGAGAAGGAGGCATCGGTCATGGCTCTCTTAATTACGGATGAATGCATTTCCTGCGGGGCGTGTTTGCCAGAATGCCCGAACGAAGCCATTTTTGAAACCCGCGGCGACGCGGAAAGCAAGGGGTACCACGTCGGCGACGGCCAAGGGGTCGGTGACAATATCTACGTGATCACCCACGATCGCTGCACCGAGTGCGTGGGGCATTTCGATGAGCCCCAATGCGCCGCCGTCTGCCCCGTAGACAATTGCTGCATCTCGGATCCCGCCTATCCGGAAACGACGGACGTCCTGCTCGAAAAGGCGCGGACGCTGAATCCGGACAAGGAAATCGATCCCAACAAGGTGTGGAGCGGCGTGCGCAACTGATCGCGGCGCCCCGCTGTCGCGATTTCGCCCTTCGCGCAGATCTGCGAAGCCCCCTATTCCGATTTGCGGGATAGGGGGCTTCGTGTTTTCCCTCCCCTGCACGCTCCATGTTTTCCTTTTCTACCAGGCCGAAAGCAGGGTATGATGAAATAAGTCACATGCGGAAGCGCATCTGACGGCCGTCCCTCTGGCGCTTTCGCGGGGCTCGATCCTTCGAGCCAGTCCAACCCTAGCCAGGAGGCTCGTACCATGCGACGCTTCTTCTTCGGACTTGCGATCGGCCTGTATCTCGCGACCGGATTCCTCCCGCAGGCCGTGGCAGGCAAACAGGACATCCCTCGCGCAATCGAATCTTTCATGCATCTGCATTACCCGCTTGCAGCCAGCTACACGTGGATCATCAACGACACGGTGCGGGAAAGGGATGAGGTGACGGTCGTTGATCTCCAGACCATCGTCATCCCCAAGGTGGGACCAGGCCCGAGAGAAGAACGGTTTCTGTTGTTGATCGTTCAGGGCCAACTTGCGGGCAGTCAATCGGTCCCGATCGACAATCCGACCCTGTGCGGAGAGGAACAGGTCTGATCAAACGACAACGGGGGCTCCACCGATCGGTGGAGCCCCCGTTCCTGCCCGGCGGCGATCTCGAACGCGACAGCCCCGCAATACCCAGCTCGGCCTACTTCTGAATCAGCAACTGGCCGCCCAAGTGAGTCGGGTGCAGTTGGCACTTGTAGGTCAACACGGATCCGGCCGTCACGTAAGTCAGGTCGCTGGTGGGAATGCCGATGTACTTGGTCTCGCCCGGCTTCAGCACAAGCTTGACGTTGAGCGTGGTCGGGGCGGAAATGTTTTCTTCTGCGGCCAAGCTGAACCCATGTTCTCCCTGGCTTTCATTGATCACCTTGATCACCACCGGCGTTCCGGCGCGTCCAACCAGGTTGAGAATGGCGACCGGGGGATACCAAGCCTTCTTTCCGCCAATATTCTCCAAGGCGGTGAACGTCAGATCCACCGGCAATTCCTTGAACGGCTGACCGACCACCGAGCCGGTCTCAAGATCGCCGATTTCGACTCCACCGGCTTGCAGCGCATACGCCCCGTTGACCCCGACCAACACCATCATGAGGCCGATAAAAATTGCGAGGACCTGTTTACCCATGACCTACCTCCTTCACCAAGATAGTAGAATTTGGTTGTGTGGAATGACGCCTGCTCGAACCTTGGCTACCGGAATGCTTCCACGAAACCCTTCATACACGCCGTCCGTATGAGTGCTCGAAAAGACCGACCGAAACAGCGCGAGCTTATAACATGGCCATAGAAGGGAAGCAAGTAAGAATTCAGCCCGGGCGGCCCTCATGACCATGAGCGATCACCCCCATCCTGCTGGCAAGATCGCCGCGAGGAAACATTCAAAATACTTTCGCAAAATCAATTGGTTGAACGGTCTGATCTGGCCGCATCAAGCTCTCTGGCGATCAATAGATCATAGGGAGCATAGTCGTCGGTCAACACAAGACCAGGCTGCCAGGGTGTCTCCCTGCGACGATGCCACAATCTGGTCGTTTCGATGGGAAGCCGTTGCTCCGCGGCCAACCGGTTCGCCTGCCGGTGCAGGTCGTCCAATGTCATCCGTTCGACCGGCGCGCCGCCAAAGAAGATCAAGTTCTCGGCTCGCGTCTGACGAGATTTCCAGGGGCCCGCCACCGAGTAGGTTTCAAGAACGGGAAACGCCGAACGCAGAGTCGAAACGACCGCGCGTTCCCGCAAGAGATCGCCCCCCTCGCCGGAGGAGGCCAGGTTGACCGCGACGACGCCGTTCGGACTCAGGTGCGATTTCAGTTCGGCAAAGAATTCCCTCGTGGTCAGATGGAACGGAATCAGATGACGCGCGAACGCATCCATCCAAATAATGTCGTACTGCGCGTCGGTGGACTGAAGGAAGGCCCGCGCGTCCTTGACATGCACATGATGGCGCGGCCCCGGCTGATATTCGAAATACCGTTCCGCGACCAGCGCCACCGACGGATCCACCTCGACCGTGTCCAACTCCATTTCAGGCCAATACCGTCCCAGCCATTTGGCGAGCGAGCCTCCGCCATGGCCCAAGATCAGCCCGCGTTTGGCGTCGGGAGCCCATCCCAACGCCAACATCATCATTTGGCTGTACGGCAGGTAGAGCTGCAGCGGGTCGGCTCGCCACATCACCGCGTGGAAGGTCCGATCCAGGATGAGATACCGGAACAGGTCGTCGTCCCGCACCCGCACCTGTTGGTAGGGGCTATCCTCCTGATGAACGGGCGGCGGCAGCATCGAGAGCGGATGCCAG
>DATIBM010000242.1:0-2381 GCA_035457545.1 Nitrospiraceae bacterium | reverse complement strand
ATCGTGACGATCTGCCCTTTATAGGAGGGATCGGTCAGGATCTCCTGATAGCCGGTCATGGCCGTATTGAACACGACCTCGCCGATCGCCTCCCCTTCATGGCCGAGCGCCCGCCCGCGAAAGACCGTTCCGTCCGCCAACGCTAAGATGGCCGGCTTCATCATTATGCCACCGTCACCGAGGGGAGCCGGCCAGCAGGATGCACCACCGACAACCAGGTCCGAACCTTGAGGACCATGAGCGCCACCCCTGCAGTCAGATTCACCATGTAGACGGGGCGCGCGACCGTGTGGCTCATGAAAAAGAACGAATCCCAGGCCGACTTTCGTGCGGCCTCGTCTTTCGCCGTAAAGGCCTGCTCCTGGAGCGTCACCGCCGTAGGATGGAGCCACAAGCCAATGAAGAGCGCGATGACCATGATGCCGATCGTCAAGATCACCTCCGTTTTTCTCGGAGCCATTGACAGGCCCCCCGCCGTTCGATTAATTCGAGCCCGGCCGGCCGTCGCCAAGCCAAGAGAGATCAGGCACACGAGCGTGGTCCAATTGTACCCGCTGAAGACCCTCGTCAGAAATCGCCCGCCCGGTTCCGTGCCTCCGAACGAATTAAACACCGCGGGGATCACATCCGCAATGATAATGATGAGTCCGCCGGTCCAGACGGCGAGCGAGAGCATTTCGATGGTGGCGCAGAGCACCAGCAGGCGCCATTGCGGCCTTGTCCAGCCCTCTGCGCTCATCAGGCCGTCCACACCACGCGGCCCCCGACGATCGTCGCCCGCACCCGTCCCTTGACCTTCCAACCGGCAAACGGCGTGTTGCGGCTTTTCGAATAGGACCGGCCCGGGTCCACCTGCCAGGCTTCGTTCGGATCCACGATCGTCAGGTCTGCATCGGCGCCGGGCGCCAGGGTGCCCTTTCGCAACCCGAACACCCGCGCCGGCTCGACGGTCAGCTTGGCGATCGCCTGCTCCAGCGACAGCACCCCCTCCTCCACCAAGGCCATCGTGAGCGGAAAGGCCGTCTCCAAACCAATGATGCCGAAGGGCGCATCCACAAATTCAAGCTGTTTCTCATGGGCGGCATGTGGCGCATGGTCCGTCGCGATGAGATCGATCGTGCCGTCCTTCAGCCCGGCCTTGATCGCCTGCACGTCGTTCCAGGTGCGCAGGGGCGGATTCATCTTGGCGTGGGTGTCGTACCCGCGGACGGCCTCTTCGGTCAGCGTGAAGTGATGCGGACAGGCCTCGGCCGTCACCGCAATCCCGCGCTGCTTGGCCTCGCGGACCAGCCGCACCGATCCCTCCGTGCTCACGTGGGGGAGATGCAACCGCGCGCCGGTCAGTTCGGCCAACATGATGTTGCGCGCCACCATGACCTCCTCGGCCGCATCCGGGATGCCGGGCAATCCGAGTTCGGTCGAGACCACCCCTTCGTTCATGCACCCACCGTCGACCAATGCCGTGTCTTCGCAGTGGTCCACAACCGGGCAATCAAAGGCCCGCGCATATTCCATGGCCCTCCGCATTACGGCGCTGTTGGTCACGGGTTTCCCATCATCCGAGATCGCCACGCAGCCGGCCGCGCGAAGTTCCCCGATTTCGGCCAACTCCAGTCCCTCCGAGCCTTTGGTGATCGCGCCGATCGGATAGACATTCGCCATGCCCGCCGCCCGCGCCCGATCCAGGATGAATTCCGTCACGGATTGGCTGTCGTTCACCGGCTTCGTGTTCGGCATGCAGCAGACCGTCGTGAAGCCCCCGGCGACGGCGGCCGTGGCGCCGCTCTCGATGGTTTCCTTGTATTCGAATCCCGGCTCGCGGAAATGGACATGCAGGTCGACGAAGCCCGGCACGACCAGCTTGCCGGCGACTTCCAGCGCGACCAACTCGCCGGATGATGGAGAGGGCTGCCGGCGGGCCTGTCCGTCCATCGGGATGACGGCCGTGATCAGGCCGTTCTCGATCAGGACATCGGCCCGCCCATGAAACCGCCCCGGGTCGAGCACCGTCCCTCCCTTGATCAACAATGCCATAGCGCGCTCGCTTTCTCCTCGCTTCTCGATTTTCTTATCCGCTCGTGCTATTCGCCGCCCGACAACAGATAGAGAATGGCCATCCGCACCGCCACCCCATTGGAGACCTGATCCAGGATCACGGACGAGAGGCTGTCGGCCACGTCCGAGGCAATCTCCACCCCGCGGTTGATCGGGCCCGGATGCATGACGACGACATCGGGGGCTGCGAGCTTCAGGCGCTCTGCGGTCAATCCGTACAGCCGCGAATACTCGCGGATCGTCGGGAACAGGCCCCGCCCCTGCCGTTCCAGTTGAAGCCGCAACATCATCACGACATGGACGTCCTTGAGCGCCTCCTCGAAGCG
>DATIBM010000241.1:0-2429 GCA_035457545.1 Nitrospiraceae bacterium | reverse complement strand
CATCGACTTGGAACCCTACGGCTACCGCTGGTATCGTCTGACCGACCGCTGAGAGTCCGATCAAAAGGAGGACGCGTCAGGGCCGCATGCCACGAACTGACGGAGCACCCGAATGTCGCATTGATCCGGTCACCCACCGCTGGTGGCAGACCGGCATCATCTACCAGGTCTATCCCCGATCATTTGCCGACAGCAACGGGGACGGCGTCGGAGATGTGCCCGGCATCATCGACAAGCTCGACTATCTGGAGTGGCTCGGCGTCGATGCCGTCTGGATCTCGCCGATCTATCCTTCCCCCATGGCGGATTTCGGATACGACATATCGGATTATACGGCTGTGCATCCGCTGTTCGGCACGCTGGCCGACGTGGATCGCCTCCTGGCCGCCGCCCACCGACGGGGCATCCGGATCATTCTCGATCTCGTGCCCAACCACACCTCCGATCGGCACCCCTGGTTCCTGGAATCGCGATCCTCACGCGAGAATCCCAAACGCGACTGGTATCTGTGGAGAGAGCCGGCTCCGGACGGCGGACCTCCGAACAATTGGCTCAGCAATTTCGGCGGGAGCGCCTGGGCATGGGACGGCCCTACCGGGCAATACTACTATCACGCCTATTTGAAGGAGCAGCCCGATCTCAATTGGCGGAATCCTCAGGTGCAGCGTGCCATGCATGACGTAATGCGCTTTTGGCTGAACCGCGGCGTGGACGGATTTCGAGTCGATGTCATTTGGCATCTCATCAAGGATGAGGAATTCCGTCCCAATCCGCCGAATCCTCATTATCGGTCGGGGGAATGGCCTTATCGCCAATTGCTGGCGACCTATACCACGGATCGTCCGGAAATCCATGACGTCATCGGCGGCATGCGCGCCGTCATGGACGAGTACGACGATCGGCTGATGATCGGCGAGATTTATTTGCCCCTTCAACGGCTGGTGACCTACTACGGCACCGCCGGCAAAGGCTGTCATCTGCCGTTTAACTTTCAACTGCTCGAAGTGCCCTGGCATGCCCCCACGATTGCGTCCACGATCGAAACGTATGAAGCGGTGCTGCCTCCTCATGGCTGGCCCAACTGGGTGTTAGGCAACCACGATAAACCGCGGATCAAGGCGCGCCTTGGTCCGGGGCAGGCCCGAACGGCCGCCATGTTGCTGCTCACCCTGCGCGGCACCCCGACGCTCTATTACGGGGACGAAATCGGAATGGACGCCGGGGCCATTGCTCCGGACGCGGTGCAGGATCCCTGGGAAAACAATCTCCCCGGGCTCGGGTTGGGCCGCGATCCTTCCCGGACACCCATGCAGTGGGACGCCTCTCCTCATGCGGGGTTTACCACCGGCCGGCCATGGCTGCCTTTGCCGGCGGACTTTCAGGCGACCAATGTCGCGGTGGAACGGACCGATGCGACGTCTCTCCTCACGTTGTATCGCCGCCTCATCGCATTACGGCGCGCCGAACCGGCGCTCCATTCCGGTTCGCACCGGCCGGTGGCGGCGACTGACCAGGCCCTCGTCTATCTGCGGGAAGCCGGCAGCCGGCGGTGGTTGATCGCGCTCAACCTTTCACCCGAACCGATGACGGTGTCGTTGGGCCGCTCCCGGGCCACGGGCGAGGTCCGGCTTTCGACCGCACTGGATCGGGAAGGAGACTGGATCCATGATCGCGTGCAATTGAGAGCCGATGAGGGCATCCTGGCCCTGGTCTCGGATTTCACTGCATGAGGGCGGCCCGACAACGAAAGGAAACGGCACATGTACGGGGGCATTGAAGCAGGGGGCACCAAGTTTGTGTGCGCGATCGGGACGGGCCCGGAGGATCTGACCGTGTGCTCCTTTCCCACCGGAGAACCGCAGGCCACGGTCCGGCGAGCCGTTGAGTTTTTTCAAGCGCGCGCCGGAAGCGAGCTCACAGCGCTCGGCATCGGCTCCTTCGGCCCGATCGATCTGGACCGCGCCTCTCCCACCTACGGGTTTGTCACCTCAACGCCGAAGCGGGCCTGGCAACAGTTTGATCTGGTCGGCGCCCTGAGCAGCGCGCTGCACGTCCCGGTCGGGTTTGACACCGACGTCAACGCGGCCGCCCTGGCCGAAGGGCGCTGGGGCGCCGCCCGCCAACTCGCTGATTATCTCTATCTCACGGTGGGAACCGGCATCGGAGGCGGCGCCGTCGTGGGGTCCCGACTGCTCCATGGCCTCATGCATCCCGAGATGGGGCACATCCGCATCCCGCATGATGTGACACAGGATCCGTTTGCCGGTCATTGCCCGTTTCATGGCACCTGTTTGGAGGGCCTGGCTTCGGGTGCGGCGATCAACGCGCGTTGGAAAATGGCGGCCACCGCCCTTCCGCCGGATCATCCCGCCTGGGCCCTGGAGGCACAGTATCTTGCCCTGGCGCTGGCCACCTGGGTCTGCACCTTG
>DATIBM010000240.1:0-8727 GCA_035457545.1 Nitrospiraceae bacterium | reverse complement strand
AGGCTATGCCAGCGCGGAGTCGCTCATCATGCCCTGGTGCACCTTTACCGAGCCGGAGGTGGCGCACGTCGGGCTCTACGAAGCGGACGCGAAAAAGAAGGGCATCGAGGTCGAAACCTATACCTACAAATTGGACGAGGTAGACCGGGCGATTCTCGACGGGCAGGACGAGGGGTTCGCGCGGGTGCACATCCAGAAAGGGTCCGACAAGATCCTGGGTGCCACGATCGTGGCGGCCCACGCCGGCGACATGATCGGCGAGTTTTCGGTCCTCATGAAAGCCGGGGCCGGTGCGAAGACCCTTGCCTCGACGATCCATCCCTATCCGACTCAGGCCGAGGTCAACAAGAAGGCGGTGAATCTCTGGCGCAAGGCCCACTTCACCCCCCGGACCAAGGCCCTGCTCACGAAACTGTTCGCCTGGATGCGGCGGTAAGGGCTGAAGGCGATGAGCATGAGGTGGCCCATCGCTTCCGCCGCCCTGCTCAGCCTTGCAGCCTTGGTCTCAGCCCAGACTCCGGCCTTGCTGGAGGTCGGGGTGTTTTCGCGGGCCGGCGAGCGTGACGACTTGCCCGCCGGGTGGAAACCCCTGACGTTCAAGAACGTTCCCAAGCCCACTCAGTATGGATTGGTGAAGGATGGGGACACCTTCGTGGTCAAGGCCGTTTCGGAGGCGGCGGCGAGCGGCCTGATCAGGGACATCAGGATCGATCCCAATGACTATCCGATCGTGCAGTGGCGCTGGAAGGTCGCCAACGTGCTGCAAAAAGGCGACGTGACGAAGAAGAGCGGCGATGACTATCCGGCGCGCCTGTACATCACGTTTGAATATGATCCGGAGCGGGCGGGCCTGTTTGAGAAGGCCAAGTATCAAGCGGCGAAAGCCATCTTCGGCCCCGATGTGCCCTTTCGCGCGCTGAACTATATCTGGGAAAGCAAAGCGGCCAAGGGCAGCATCATCCCCAACCCCTACACCGATTGGACGATGATGGTCGTGGTGGAAAGCGGCGCGGCCCATCTCAATCAGTGGATCACGGAAGAACGGAATCTCGCCGAGGATTTCAAGAAGGCCTTCAACGAGCCTCCCTTGATGATCTCGGGCGTGGCGATCATGACCGACACGGACAATACCAAGGAACAGGCCACAGCCTACTACGGCGACATCCTGTTCAAGAAATCCCTACCGTGAGGGGGAAGGTCGAGACGGAGCCTCAGGTTCAAGAAGAGATGAAAGATGAACGCACGGTTGCCGCCGACACTTTTCTCAACCTTGACCTTAGCCTCGGCTTTGTTGCTCTCCGGGTGCCTCTCGCCCATCGCCATGCACCGGGCGGTGATCGAATACGATCGCACGGTCAGTTACGTCGAGGCGGATTTATTGTTGCTGAACATCGCGCGGGCTCGCGCCCATCGTCCGGTCCACTTCACGGCGGTTTCCAGCGTCGCGGCGACCTTCGATTTCCGCGTCAACGCCGGCATCACCGGCAACATCGGGCATGCCGTGGGGGATGCCGTCGAGCGTCCGGTGACGTTGGAATACTCCAACAGCGTGGCGGAGAACCCGACCATCACGATCGTGCCGGTGACCGGAGAGGAGTTTACGAAGCGGGTGCTGCGGCCGCTCGACGAGGCGAAGTTTGAATTTCTGGTCCATCAAGGCTACGACATCAACATGCTGCTCCGGATCATGGCCCGCGACATCGCGGTGGACGGGGGCGAGCGCCCCACGCTGTATGTGAATGCACCTTCGCAAGGCGAGGGCTACCGGGAGTTCCGCCGCCGCCTCCTGCACCTGGCCGGTCTCGAGGCGGAACGAGCCCTGTTCATCGGCCCCATCCTCTATGAGGAGGCCCAGCGCGTGAAGCTGCATCGGGCGCCCAGCGCGGAGGAAGTTGTCACGGCCCTCGAAAAGGGCTATCGGTGGTCCGACGGCGAAGAGGCGACCGGCTACCTGTTGAAACGCAAGGAAATCGGGCGCCTGCTGATCTCGAACTATGATCCGAATCGAATCTCTTCCGATGAGCGGCGGAGGTTGCAGGAAGAGGCCGTCCGCTATTCGGGCGACTCCATCCTGGTCGATATCCGGCCCGGGTTTCCGGGTGGAGACTATCCGCTCCAGGGCACCATCCGGTTGCGCAGCATGAACGCCATTATCAATTTTGTCGCGAGGGGGATCGGCGAGGAGCCGGAGATCGGCGTCGAGCCGGACCCCAGGACGCGCATGATCGTGCGGAATCCCGTCCGTACGCTGGAGATCGAGGAGAGCGAGCGGAAGCCGAGCGACTTCGAATTCTCCGTGGAGTTCGATAAACGGTATTACTTCATTCGCAAGTATCCGACCAGCGAGGGCATGTCGCCGAGCTGGAATCAGGAAGCCTTTGCGGTGTTGTCGAACCTATTCCAGATGACGGTCACAGACCTGACGCGGTACCCGACGCCGGCCATCGCCATCGCGAAATGAGGCGTTCCCTTCTCGAAGTCGGCCGGGAGGCGCCTCTTCAGGGTTACTGACGACTGGATTCATCGGGGCCGAAACTGAATCCATCCATGGCAAGCGCGCTTCTCTACGACCGGCTGCAATTCGCGTTCACGGCGACGTTTCACTATGTGTTTCCCCAGCTCACGATGGGGCTGGCCCTGCTGCTCGTCTGCTTGAGGACGAAGGCCTTGCGCAGCGGCGCATCACACGATCGGGCGGTCGCACGGTTCTGGACCAAAATCTTTGCGTTGAGCTTCGCCTTTGGCGTGGTGACCGGCATCCCGCTGGAATTTCAGTTCGGGACCAACTGGGCGAGGTTTTCCACCTATGCTGGCGGCGTGATCGGTCAGACCCTGGCCATGGAGGGCCTGTTCGCGTTCTTTCTGGAATCGTCGTTCCTCGGGGTCCTGCTGTTCGGAGAGGGTCGATTCAGCGAACGCCTCCAATGGGCGGCGTCTCTGCTGCTATTCATCGGATCGTGGCTCTCCGGATACTTCATCCTGGCGACCAACTCCTGGATGCAACATCCGGTCGCCTATACGACGGGGACCGACGGCCGGGTCCATGTGGACAGTCTCCTGGGCCTCCTGGCCAATCCTTGGCTCCTGTGGCAGTACACGCACAATATGACGGCGGCCGTCGTGACCGCCTCGCTGGCGATGGCCTCCGTGGGCGCCTTCTATTTGTTGTCCGGCCGCGATATCGCCTATGGACGGACCTTCGTGAGGACCGGCGTCGCGGCGGGCGCCATCGCCTCCTGCCTCATGGCTTTTCCCACCGGCCACGGCAACGCGAAGCAGGTCTTCGAGCATCAGCCGGTCAAAGGCGCGGCGATGGAAGGATTGTTCCGGACCGAACGCGGGGCCGGCCTCTTGCTGGTGGGACAGCCCAATATGGAAACGATGACCATCGACAACCCGCTGGAAATCCCGAGCGCGCTCAGCTTTCTCGTCTATGACGAGCTCTATGCGCAGGTGAAGGGGCTCGATGCGTTCTCCCGCGAGCTCTGGCCCGACAACATTCCGCTCCTCTATTACTCGTACCACGTGATGGTCGGACTCGGGACGATCTTCATCGCGGTCGTGGGAGGATCGCTGCTGATGCTTTGGCGGGGAATGCTCTATGACGCGCGATGGTTGCTGTGGAGCCTGATGCTGCTGGCGCCGTTTCCCTGGATAGCGACCACCGCCGGCTGGATGACGGCCGAGCTTGGGCGGCAGCCGTGGCTCGTCTACGGCTTGATGCGAACCGCCGATGGAACGTCCCCGTTGGTGCATTCCGGGAACGCGCTCTTCACGTTGTTGGGATTCCTGGGGCTCTACCTGCTGCTCGGCCTGCTGTTCACCTTGCTGGTGATTGAAACGATCTGGCATGGACCGGATCATCATGCGACACAGCAGGAGCGGGGTCAGGAATCAGTCACCTGCGGCAGCGGGACCTGAACATGGAAACCCTGTGGTTTGTTCTGTTGGCCTTCATGCTGACCGTCTATGTCGTTCTTGATGGGTTCGACTTCGGGACCGGCATCGCCTACCTGTTTGTCTCGAGGACCGACGAGGAACGGCGGATGATCCTCGCCGCCATCGGGCCCGTGTGGAATGGGAACGAGGTTTGGCTGATCGCTTCGGGAGGGCTCCTGTTTTTCGCGTTCCCGCGCGCCTACGCCGCGGGGTTCAGCGGCTTTTACCTGGCGCTGATCATCGTCCTGTGGTTGTTCATCCTGCGGGGGCTGTCGCTCGAGTTGCGCTCACACTTCAACCACCCCCTCTGGACCGGCTTCTGGGACACAGGCTTCGCCCTCGCCAGCCTGCTGCTCGCGATCGTGTTTGGCGCTGCCTTGGGGAACCTGATTCGGGGTGTTCCGCTCAATGCCGATGGGTATTTCTTTACACCCTTCTGGACGGATTTTCAGCCTGGGCCGGAGCCAGGCATCCTGGACTGGTTTACGCTGCTCATGGCGCTCACGACAACGGCCATTCTCACGCTCCATGGGGCGAACTATGTCGTGATGAAGACCGGCGGAGACACGGCACGCCGGGCATCCCGTCTGGCCAGGCAGAGCGGGTGGACCGTCGCGGCGCTGACGCTTGTTGCGTTGAGCGTCGTGCCGTTCGTGCAGCCGACGATCCATAACAACTATGATGCCCATCCCATCGGTTGGATCTTTCCTCTCCTCTCCGTCGCAGGCATGGGCCTGACGATCTGGGCTGCTCGTCACGGGCAGGAGGTGGCTTCCTTCGGCGGGTCATCGCTGCTGATCATCGGCCTCCTTGCCGCGACGGCCTGGGGTTTGTATCCCAATTTACTGACGGCCACCGTGGGGGCTTCAGCGAACAGTTTGACGATCGACAATGCAGCGGCCTCGCCCCATGGTCTGACCATCGGGCTTAAGTGGTTTTGCGCGGGGATCGCGCTGGTGGCGCTGTATTCGGTCTCCGTCCATCGCCTGTTCTGGGGAAAAGTTCCGCAGCGGGATCCCGCACGCGATCGGAGATGAGGAAGGTCCATGTGTACGCATGCCGATGCGGGGATTTGCGGGACGCCAAAACAGGAAGGGCCGGCCCGGTTGGGCCGGCCCTTCGATTCGGGCGAGCAAGGCAGGCACGGGCGGTTATTGAATCGAGTTGGCGTGGTGACCGGCGGTGATCTCGGCCCGGACCGTATCCCCTGGCTTCTTCGCGCCACGGAGTTGCTTGGTGTCCTTGCTCACGACCATCTGGACCTCGTTGCCCTCGTAGTCCTCGACGACGTAGATATTGCCTTCGACCTTGGTGAGCTTCCCCTGGACCATGCGATGGGCCGGTCCTGGCTTACTGTCGAATTTTTGCTGGCGTTTCTTTTCCGCCGCTTCGGCATGGGCGGCCAGGCTGAACCCCGCAACGAGCGCCACCGCGATCATAGATTTCGTGAACCTCATAGCCGTACCTCCTTCGCTTCGCCCCGGCAGCCGGCGTTTCAACCGCTGCGGGAATCAAGATGTCCAAAGCAGGGAGGCGGGTTCGCAAGGCCTATGCCGATGGAACAGGCAAGAGGTCCAATTTGTTTCAACCGCGTTTTCAGCGGGTTAGGCGATAGGGTCTGATGGTCGGACGGCCGGTGAACGACGGCGCGGCGAAAAAATGGACCGGCCTGTCCAAATGTGATCGGGACCGTTGCAACCGGAGTCCCGGTGGTGTATGCCGGAACCCTTGCTGAATCCAACCGTGGTGACGCGATGGTCTGGCTTCGAATCCTGATGCTCATCCAGCTTGCGGCTGTGGGCGGCTGCTCCACGGTTCCCTCTGCGTTTCATCCCAATCCGGCGATTCCCTCCCGCACCTTCTCGCATCATCTCTGGGATCAGGTCCTGCGCGCCCATGTGGCGGATGGGCAGGTGAACTATCAGGGGGTGGCCAAGGACAAGCGATTTGCGGAATACCTGGCAGACCTCAACCATGTCGATCCGAACGCCTTGCCGACCAGAGCCGATCGGCTGGCGTTCTGGATCAACGCCTATAACGCCTTCGCCGTCAAGGGCATCATCGACGGCTACTCGCCCCGTTCCCTGTGGGGGCGCTACCGGTTTTTCATCGCGCGCGATTATCGCGTCGGGGGCGAGACGATCAACCTCTACGATCTCGAGCGGTCCTTGCTGATCCCAGACTTCAAGGAACCACGCATTCATTTTGCGATCGTCTGCGCCTCGGCCTCCTGTCCCAAGCTGCGCTCATCAGCCTATGTCGGAGAGGAGCTGGACCGCCAATTGGACGAGGCAGCCAGAGAGTTCATCAACGATCCTGCCAAGAACCGGTTCGACCGGGACAACCACGTGGCGCGGCTCTCGATGATCTTCAACTGGTTCACCCACGATTTCGCCGCGCACTCCGGTTCGTTGATGCAGTACGTCAAGCGCTATCTGAACGACCCGGCGCTGATCCATGAGCTCGAACAGACCCCCTATACCATCGAGTTCCTCGACTACGACTGGAGCCTGAACGGGACACTCCCAAGGAGCGCCGACGATGATCGTCCTGCCGGACGAACGTGAGCCCGTTGCGCAGTTGCTGGGATTTCTCGAGTACGGCGAACGGCTGGCGCAGGATTGCGCAGCGGCGCAGGCGGCGTTCGTGGCGGACCCGGGCCATTGCCGGTTCCTCCTCAACCAAGCGAAACAGGAGTCGCTGCATGCAACCGTGTTTCGCGGCGTGATCGCCTGGCTGGCGCCGAGGAGGCTCGGCGCGACGCCGCTCTTGCCGCCGCTCGAACGCTATCGGGCTTTGGTGGAGGATGCGGTCAAGCGACGCGACCTGCATGAATCGCTGATGGCGGAACAGCTCATCCTCGAAGGCTTGGGAGAAGCCATCTTGAACCGGATCGAAGCCGGACTCGTGAAGCGCGGCGCTCCCTTCGGGCGGCTCAGACGAATCCTGCTGCTTCAGGAGGAGGCGCACCATGGTTTTGGGAGACGATTGCTCGATCGCGCAAGGGGTGATGGGACGCTCCAGCCGGATCGACTCCGCGGCCGGGCCGAGGAATATCTCGGCCTGACGCAGGACATGGTGCTGATGTTGGCGTCGTTGTTCTCGACGATCGACGAGGACGCCTCGGCCTGGGCCTCGGATGTGCGGCTCTATGTTCCGGATTGGTGCGTCGGATGATCTCCGTCGTCATGCCGGTCTATCAGGAGGAGCGGGCGTTGCCCGCGACCCTGTTGTCGCTGTTGACTCAACCGGGCGACTATGAAGTGCTCGTCGTGGACGGCGGCAGCACGGATCGAACCTGCGAGGTGGTGCGAGCCGAACCGCGAACACGGCTGTTCATGGCGACGAAGGGCCGCGCGTCTCAAATGAACATGGGCGCAGCCCATGCGCGAGGGGAATGGCTGTTGTTTCTGCACGCCGACACGGTCCTGCCGCCCGGGGCGCTCAAGCGCCTGAACGAGCTGGAAGCCGATCCCTCGGTGCAGGCCGGCGGGTTCTTCCACCGTTTCTCCGGCGACGATTGGCGCCTGCGTCTGATTTCGTTCCTGGACAATGTCCGCTGCGGCAGGAGCAAGATCATCTATGGAGATCAAGCCCTGTTCGTCCGGCGATCCCTGTTCGAACGGCTCGGAGGATTCCCGCCGCAGCCGATCCTGGAAGACGTGGCCTTCTGCGAACGCCTCCTCAGGGTGACGACCCCCGTCCTTCTTTCACCGCCCGTCGTGACCGACGCGAGAAAATTCGTGCAGAAGGGCATCTGGCGAAGCTTTCTCCGGGTGCTGCTGATCATCCTCCACGTGGAATGCCGCCTGCCGGTCCTGCCTCGGGCTTTTTTTCAGGACGTTCGCTGAGCCGTTCCGGCGATCTTTCGCCTTGTCCGTGGCGTCCCGTATCCCGTTGTCCTGAATATTGCTAGAATGCCCGCGTGGATCTGATCACCACCCATTCGCAAGCCGACCTGGATGGGCTCGCCTCGATGGTGGCGGCGCGGAAGCTGTATCCAGGGGCCAGGCTGGTGCTGGCGGGCGGAGCCCAGGACAGCGTGCGTCGCTTTCTTGAGGACCATGACCTCGACATCGTCCGTCTTCGCGATTTGAATCTGGACGAGGTGCAGCGGCTCGTACTCGTCGATACACAGGACCTGTTCCGCATCGAGCAACTGCGGCCGCTCTGGACCAAGCCTGATCTGGTTCTGCACATCTACGATCACCATGTCGATCACCAGAACGAGGCGAAGCGGGAGACCTCGGAGGGGCGGCACCAGCCTGGACCGAAGGTCGAGCGGCTGGTGCTGGAACCGGTCGGGGCCACGGTGACGGTGTTGGTCGAAGCGATTCGCGCCAAAAGTCTGTCGCTCACGCCGTTCGAGGCGACGGTTCTGGCTGTGGGCCTGTACGAAGAAACGGGATCGTTGACCTACGGTTCGACGAGCCCGCGCGATGTCGAGGCGCTCGCGCACCTGTTGCGGGCCGGGGCCGATCTCAACATCGTGGCCGCGACCTTGCGCCGCCATCTGGAGCCCGAGCAGATTGCACTGCTCAACGACCTGTTGACCTCAAGCGAGACCTACTATCTTGAAGGACGAAAGATCCTGCTGGTTGCCAGCGCCTATGAGGGTTATCGCGGAGACTTTCCCAGCGTCGTGGAGCGGCTGATGCAAATTGAAGGGCTGGATGCCGTGATCGCCGCCTTCGTCATGGACAGCAAGGTGACGATCGTCGGACGCAGCCGGCTTCCCGATATCATCGACGTGGCCTGGATCGCGCGTGAGTTCGGCGGCGGCGGCCA
>DATIBM010000239.1:0-11751 GCA_035457545.1 Nitrospiraceae bacterium | reverse complement strand
TCCTCAAGCTGCGCCAGGTCTGTCTGTCGCCTCGCCTGCTGACGCACGGGGCCGACGAATCCTCGCCCAAGCTCAATTTCCTGATGGAGCGGCTGCACGTCCTACTGGACGAGGGCCACAGCGCACTCGTGTTTTCACAATTCACCGGTTTTCTGGACCTCGTGCAGGAAGCCTGCGTCCGGCACGAACTGCCGTACCAGCGGCTCGATGGGTCCACCGCGGCAACAGCGCGCAAGGGCCGCGTGAAGGCCTTTCAAACCGGCGAGCGGCCGGGGGTGTTTCTGCTCAGCCTCAAGGCGGGAGGGCAGGGCCTGAACCTCACCAGGGCGACCTACGTCTTTCATCTGGACCCCTGGTGGAATCCGGCGGTCGAGAACCAAGCCTCGGACCGCGCGCATCGGATCGGGCAACAGCGCGCCGTGTCGGTCGTGCGGATTCTCATGCGCCACAGCATCGAGGAAAAGATGATGGCGCTCAAACAGCGCAAGCTGGAGCTCTACGACGCGGTCATGGGCGGGGTGGTCCGCCGCGCCGGGCAGGGCGTGCTGACGAAGGCCGACTTCGACTATCTCCTCTCGCCGAGCGGCTGGTGAGGAACCCGCGCAAGGAGCCATGCCCGAAGCGCTGAGAGCTGAGAAGGGGGTGAATGGTGGAGAGCCTGCGGGTCAGAACGCAGAAGCCGGCGGTAATCTGTGGATGGCGTTCACCTCATCCACTTCATCAACGTGTGAATTGGAGGACCTGATCCCTAGCTTCAGCCTCTGACCCCCAACTTGAGATTCACCCAAGTTGATTCCAACCGTTGCGGTCACGCTGCATCTGCAGATCGCGTGCTTGATACTGGGAGTGCGCGATGCCATGATACAGACCATGCAACCGAGAACGCTCATCATAGTTGGAAGCGTGCTCACTTTGGCGCTGCAGATTGGATGCGCATCGGGTCCGACCCGGCGAACGACCGATTTGGACTCCGAAATGTACGGCGACAGGCCTCCGTACGGAAGCCAGTATCCTGGTGGACAATATCCCCGCCGGCCGTATGGACCGTGGGACCTCCCGGCCTCCTCTACGCAACCGGGTCCACCCACCTGGTTCGGCTGTCCACAGCAAGCCGCGCGTTGCTATTCTGACTGAACTCGTCACGCGGGCGGAATGGATATGGGGGCAATGGGGTCGATTTGGGTCGGGCATGAGTATTGACTTAAAGAACGGGGAACATACTATGAGGAAACTCAAAACAAGGCCGGTCTTCAAGAGTGAACAACAGGAAGCCGCGTTTTGGGCCTCGCACGATTCGACGGAGTTTATCGACTACACCAAAGCCCGAAGAATGGTGTTCCCTCGGTTGAAACCGTCGACGGAAACCATTTAGCTGCGGCTGCCGAAGTCGCTTCTTGAACAACTTAAGACCCTAGCCAACAAACGCGACGTTCCCTACCAGACCCTCCTCAAGCTCTTCGTGCTCGAACGTGTCCAGGCAGAACTCATTCACAAGACCGCCAAAGCCTCATAGGGCGGTGGTAGGGAAGAGCCTCCGCTCTAACGCTTCCTCACTCCAGAAATCAGGCGCGCTGGCGGGAGCCGCCTGGAGTGGTGAACCGGTGAACTCATGACTGCGACAAATCTTCGAGAATTTTTGAGAGGTGCGGAACGACCTTCTGCTTGAAGTAGGTTCCCCAATCGGGCTGGGTGCCGTCGGCATCGGTGAAGCCGTACTCCTTGGCCAGGTTCCAGGTGGCCAACGACCGCCCCGTTCGCCGCAAGATGTTTTCGTCGGAAGCCAGGGCGACGACGGCCCGACCGATGTACGCGGGGGTCTCCGAAGCAGCGAAGTGTTGATCTTTAGCTATCGCATCCCGCCAGTTCTTCTCGGTCACTCCAAAGTGGTCGAGCACAGCTTCGGAACGAAGGAATCCCGGCGTCAGGGCCACGGCAGCAATATGATGAAGGCGCAGCTCGGCGGCTTGGGTCTTGGCGAGTTGGATCACCGTCTTCTTGATCAAATCGCAGAAGAAGCCGCCGCGGTATTCATCGGGAAACAAGGCGTTCATCTCCTCGTCCCCATCCGTGACCTCGACAACGAGCCCGCGCCGTCGTCCGATCATCAGCGGCAGCGCGTAATGGCTGGTGATGATGTGGGTGTCAATCGCGAGCCGGAGCAGGCGCAGCCCAGAGTCGAGCGCGTGTTCCCACACCGGCTTCCACTCCATCAGCACGTCGCCGCCTCAGATATCGTTGACCAGGACATCGAGACGCCCGTCCTGTTCCGTCTTGATCCGTTCGACGAACGCGTGAACCTGCCGCGCGTCGGAGTGGTCGCATCGGATCGCAATACCCGGGCCGCCCCGTGCGGTGACCAGTTCGGCCGTTTCCTCGATGGTCTCCGGACGGTTCAGCTCGGAGCGTCCGGTTCGAGTGCTGCGCCGGTCACCTAGACTGTCGCGCCGGCGGCGCCCAATTCGACCGCGATGCCGCGGCCGGCGCCGCGCGTGGCCCCTGCGACCAACGCCACCTTGCCCTTCAGGACTTGAATCGTCATGTGACTTACTCTTCTTTCCTCCTGATTTGGTGGAACGAAGGGTTAGTCTCCCTGTGGGACAGTCAGTCAAGAATATCGGTGGCCTTGTGCGTATCTGGCACACCGGCTACCAGGAACACGACACTCTTTGTATTGTTCGCGCGTAATGGCTTAATGGCTCGGTAGGCGGACGAGTGGTACCAGAGTGTGGCCTGCTCCAGGCTCGGGAACTCAATCATGACGAGGTCTCCGGACCAAGCACCTTCCAGCGGGTAATATGGACCTCCGTGTACCCGAAACTTCCCGGCATACGGGCTCAGAGTTTCATCGATTCGCTCCAGATATTCCTTGATTTCAGGACCAAACCGCGTCTCTCGAATGATGGCCACTGCGTAGGCAGACATCCGTTACTCCACCATGTGAAATGAACTTGGCCATGCGCCTACCTATTAAGGTCAGTGCGACCTGCCAGTGCAGCGCAGCCCCTGGAACCTCAGCGCTTCGCAGGATGGTTTTAGCGGGACATTCTGGTTCCGTTGCCGAGACAGTCGAGGATCAACCAAACAATTCAAGCTGTCCTCTCCTTTCTCCGTGGGCATTCCGACGCACCGTAGCAGAGGGTGTTAGGAGATGCGACGTCTCCCTCCCCGACATTCTAGCCAGGCCGCAACCTCTGGCCATGACACGCGGAACCATTCTTTCTGACGCACGCAGTGCGCAAATGCCTTGTGAGCGGCCTGTTCGGCTGCCCAGGCTTCGCCATTGGTTAGGTATTCGAACGCCGCCGCAACACGAATGTCCCTAGGATTGCCCCGTTTCAAATTTGCATCCATCCGCCATTCTCGTGGATTTTGGGAATAGCCGATCTTTGTCCACGGTCCGGTTGACTCGCCTTCAATCGGCACTTCTTCGATCAAATAAACATAAGCAGGCATGGAAGCCCTCGGAATAGGAAGCCCACCTACCAAGACCGCCATAGACAGCTCGTGCGCCAGCACAGCAGTCTCAATGATCTGTTGGAACGCAAGTCTACTTGCAAACTCAGCATCTATTCAATATTGCGTACTACTCCTCGGCTGGAAGGGATGGGCGCGGAGGGGGTCGCCACGGCGTGTAAGGAAGGGATCAGCTCAACAGAGTGCCGAGTGCGACGGCATGGCGACGCCGAGTCGCGGTCTCATAGGAGCACGGGGGACAGGTACCGGCGCTGTAGCCAGTGACCAGCATGGCGGCGCATTGTGGCGAACCCGGAGCGCTTACCCTTCGCCAGCCGAGACTATTACCATGATCAGTTCTTTTTGGGCAGGTAGTCGCCGAGGCTTCGTTGCACGATGCCGTTGGCGAGCAGGTAATATGGTCCGGCCAGGGGCTGGCGGCCGGTCGCAGGGCCGGCCTGCCGAGCTACCTGACGGCCATGAGGCTGCCTCGTTCCGCCCGTTAACCGCCTTCCTGCTCCATTTGATGGCCGCCGGTGGGCACGCCGTTTCGTGGAGGACGCTGCGATGCTACGGCAACCGTCCGGCCATCCGGCTGTCACGCCGAGAAGGAATCTTCCGCCGCTGCTCCGGCTCGCGCAAGCGCTCCAGGATTGCGCCGTCTTCCATCGCCAGTCGTAACGTTTGATTGACGCCCCACCCTCTGGCGAGGTAGCCATCGTCGCGCGCATTGAACTTGAGAATGTCGCGGCTGTCGCTGAGATACGCAAACAGATGCGGAAAGACGTTCACGTTCGTTCGGATGTCGATGGCATGCTGCGGCGAGCCATTATCCGGCCACCGTATTGCCAGCAGCGCCCCGAGATGGTCCAAGGCCAGCAGTCCATCGGGGACGTCATCGAGGATGTCCTCCTTCGTGTAATTGAAGTTGCCGTAGCCCCACCCGCCATGGTCGGCGTTCACGATAATCACGGAGTTCGGATCATGCGTCAGGATCTGCTCCACAAAGTTCATGATCTCGTCATTGGCGAGTCGGATCCGTTCGGGAAATTCGTCACGGAAGCCCGCCAACTGCTCCGCCGTTTGTTCGCCCGGGACGCTATGGCCCGGCCTGCTGCCGTGAATATAGGTGAAGTGAGGCGTCTCCTCCCGTGACATCGCCTCGATGTGCGCTCGAACCCTGTCCAGAAAGGCCGGGCGAGTCTGTTTGAGATCATCGAGACTCTCTCCGATCCGGCCTGTGCCGGCTGAAGGCGCCTCGCCCCCAAGCACCGGCAGGACATTCAGGCTGGGCGCGAGCAGAATGTCCCTGAACTCCCCCCAGCCCCCGATGGGAACGCAGGAGTCGACAAGACACCCATTCCAAAACAGGTAGTCCGTCTCATGGACATAATGGACCTGGTATCCATTGTTCCGAAAGATCTTCACGACGGGATTCTGCTCGCTCACGATAAATTGCCGGGCGTTCAGGAACTCAAAGTTGCCGATGCCCCCTCGATAATAATGGTGGTCCATGCCCAAGATGGAACTCATCGAGGCGAGCGTCGACATATAGTTGCTCAAGGCAAAGGGATAGATCGCAAACCCTTGCGCCTTCAGCCGCTCGTAGAATTCGCCCGGATCCAGGCCGAAGACCGTTTTCAGCCCTTCGGCATTGGGATAGGCATCCGGCACGATGTAATACACATTGGGCGTCCGGGCGAACCTGACCTTGGCATAGACGGCCTGGCGTTCCACGCTGTCCTCTAGATCGAACAACACCATCGCGCCGGATTTTGAGGCGATCACCGAGTTGACGCCCATCGCGACGTGCGCCAGAACCATGGCCGCCAGCATCAGGTTCAAACGCGCAAGCCTCACCCGCGGAGCCAACCACCCCACGGCCAACGCCAGGAAGACTACCCCAACCAGAAAAACAGCCGCGTTGTTCCCGGCCATCGGCATGAGCGTTCGTCTGAGCAAGTAGGCCATCGCCACAACCGACACAAAGACCAGGCTTCTCAGGGCCGCGTGCGACCTTTCCCGATGATCGCCGCTGCAAAAGATACGGGCGACCATGAGGTACCACAGGCTCAACGACAGGCCGCAGAGCGCGGAGACCGCCACGACGATGAGCGGGATCTTCGACGTCTCGATCATGAACCAGTTGTTGCTCACATAGAACACGATCGGCCACAGGCCGGCCAACAGGGCAAACAGGTAGGGGCTTTCCAAGATCGTTCGGCGGTCCGGGAGCCACGCTCTCGGCATCGGAGGGCGAAAGCTTCTTTCTCCGGATCCGTCCTTGCAACGTTCCAGACCTTCCGTGTCATCCGCGCGCGAGTCTCCGACGAGCCCTGAGAACCTCCCTTCGCGTTGCGCGTAGGCGACGATCCTCAACAGGGAGAAGAGGCTGTTGAAGGTCCAGTACAGCAGAAGACCGGACGGGGCCGTGTACAGCAAGACGAGAAACACGGCCGCGAGCACCAGCGGCTGGATCTGCTCCGCACGGTTGAGGGTTTTCGTATAGACGAACGCGGCCGCCACATTCAGTCCCGTCATGACGAAGGGGAGCAGGTTCGCGCCCCACAGCAGACGGTCCGGCTCTCCCAGATCCTCCAGGATGAGGAAGGAGGCGCCCTGCAGCGGCTCATACCGACTCAGGAGTTGATAGGCAGCGATCCAGAAAGGCAACTGAAGGAACAGGCCGATGCTGCTGCGCATCGCATAGATGGGGCGATAGCCCATCTGCCGATACAACGTCTGGACCATCGCGTGCCGTTCCGCCCCCGAAAAGGCCTGGCGAAACTCCTTCAATTTGGGCTTGAGGATCTGCTGGACGCGGCGTTCCGCTTCCTGCCAGCGTTCGGCCAGATGAAACAGGGGGAGAAGGCTCGCGTTGATCAGCAGACTGAGCAAAAAGATTGAACAGCCATAGCTGCCGGTCGCGGCATGGAACCATGACAGAATGACCTCCATGGCACGTTCGATGGGGAGGATGAGTAGGTGGTACAGAACGTCCATGCCGCTTTCAGTCTGCGCCGGTCGCCCCATGAGCGACGGACCGCGCGCGCCCTTAATCTTTCAATCTCGTCAAGAACCGTATCATTCAGGGTCCGCCATTGGCCCGCCGCCTTTTTGGAGTTTGCGCAGCCAACGCCCTATCAGCGATGGTTCATGGTCGAGACAGATGACGGATTTAATGTCGTGGGCGATCAAGGCAACGTCGTTGCGGCCTCGGCAAGGAGATCGAGAAGGGAAGGGCAATGCGACGAGAGAACTCCGCGGCCGGATCAGCCGCGTTTCCTAGTCTTTTCAGAAGCCCGTTCTTCCCCCGCGTCGGCGCCACCGGCACGGCGACCTGGTTTCGGCTCGGCCCGGAGGAACCCCACTCGCCTCACTGCCTGAGCAGACCGTAGACGCCCATGCCCTTCCGAACGTGGCGCTCTCAGAACGCAAGCCAGGCTTGCCCAGCGCAGAGCGTCGAACCTTGCCTCACCCCGCCCTACCGGGCGGCGACCTCACGCTGGATCAGCCCCACCACGCGCACAGGGCAATTCTTGCGTGTCAATCAGGTCCAGAATGCCTTCCTGGGTTCGGCAAGAATACCACTCTCGACGAAATAGCAGGCTGGGGAAACCCCTGGTTGAATGAGACCGAAGCAGCCAGGGTATGCGTCCAGCGCGCTCGGCTTTGGGCGAGCGGACGCGCGCATCAAGGACCATTTTGCTGGGTCAACCGAGCGCGGAGAATACGGCGGCTTCAAATGGGGGAACTTATGGTGCAGTTGTCTTGGCCGTCTCAACTTCCACAAGTGAACGGAGACGCGGCTCTGTAGCGGCAGTGACTGCTGTTGACGGCCTGAGGAAACAGGAACAGGTCAGACGGCGGATTCGATTGGAAGGATTGATCGCCCATCAGGCCCTGTCACCGCCCGGGCCCGAGTCGTGATCGAGGCACCGGGAGTGGGCTAGACCCGCCGCCGGGCGGACGGTTCATTCGGTCATCTGCACCCGATGAGTTTGTTGCCCAACGTCGGCCGCAACCGACCGTCGAACCGGACGTGTGTTCCGGTCAGGAATCGCCCGGGAATGGGGCTTACGCCGGTTCCATTCAATAGATGGGCACCCCAATCGCTATTTGATCCTCGTCCAATTCTCCGGGGCAAAGATGCTATCTCGCACTTCAAAAATCGCCTTGATGTCATATTGTTTTTGTTTTCTGATAAACCCGCGGGGCCAGCTCGCATAGGTGAAATAAAGCTTCCTCGGTCCCAAGTTGTTGGCAATGGGATCGGGGCCTATGTCTCGGCATCCCTGTTCGGCGCCACAGACTATCGCGGGCACGTCGGAATTGGAGAGGAAGGTGTCCGCCCGACGGAAATCCCCCTGGGCGTGAAAATCCTTCACGAGCAGGAGCGGCTGCACATGGCCTGGCACGTAGGCAAAGAATCCATCCAATTTCGGGAACACTTTTTCAAATCCAGGCGCAAACATAGGATTATCGATATGCCACCCGTGGTCGGACACCACCACAATTTTGGTCACGTCGTATATGCCGGCTTCTCTCATCCAGGTTAAGAGCGCACCCACCGCTTTCAGAGCGCAGACCGATTCCGTGAGCATCGTGGCCGTTTCCGGCTTCAATTTACACTCGTGATTCAAGGCATTCGGCCCGTGCGGAAGATTCAATTGAATAAACTTAAAGGTCTTCGATGCGCTGTCGGCATGGCTCTCGCGGGCGAGCACGCGCAGAAACCCCCAGCCCTCCATCACCTTGGTCGTGTTCAGTATCGCGCTCTTTTGCGCCGACGCATTGGCGCCAAGATAGTTCTCATTGTCGTATATCCGGGATTTCAGGATAAACGGAGAAGCCTTGAGCAGGCTCACCATAGCGAGAAGAATCGGCACGTGGGAGTCTCCCTGCAGCAGCGGGGCGTCCGGCTCTTCCTTATCGCGGTAATAGACTCCGTACGGCAGGGTCGAATCGATGCAATGGATCCGCTTGTCCGCTCCCTCACACTTATAAAAAGCCGGATTCACATAGGTAACCTGATAGCCCTTGGGGGCAAACGCGTCGACGTAGACGCCGTAAGCCTCATAGATCGCGCTTCCCACGGTCTCATAATTCCGACTGTTTATTTCGTGGGCGCTGTACCTCGGCCCTCCAGCCAGCGCCGCGATCCCAGTCATGGTCTCAAAGCCCGCTGACAACGTATTGGGATACCATGTGAATCCCTTAAACTCCCCCAGGACATCGGGCATTTCGTCCATGATCGTCTTCAGCAATCCTCCAGGAAATCCATCGAGCATAAGAATCAGGACATTTCGCTCGCGTGAAAAGCCGGTGATGGCGGCGTGATCGGCGGGGAAGGCTTTGGCCGCGGCGGCGTTGTTCTCCGCGCCGTGCATATCCACCGCAGTGACAGCCAGGGAAGTCGCCAGCATCGCGCCGACAACATACGTCACTTCCTGTCGATGTCTGATCGTCGCGTAGCCGGCCGCGCCAAACAGCACGAGCAAAGCGGCTATCTCGGCGACGATTTCGTAGCTTGCCAGCACCAACCCTTCGGGGATATGCAGAATGAAATGGGTCATGAGTCCGGCGCGCGTCAGTCCTATCGACGAGTAGGCCATCACACTGACCGCTGAAAAGACGGACAACAGCGTCAGCCCGTTTCTCGCCGGCTTGTCCAGGAGCAGGTACAGGCCGGTGAGCGCGAGGAAGGCGGTCCCAAACAAGGCGAACAAGGTGCCGGCGACCCTGTAGACGCCGCCGACGAAATCCTCGTTTGACGACACGTAGAGACCGATCGGGTTGGCAACAAACACGACAAACGCGCTCAGCGCCGCACTGATGAGATACAGCCAATGGCTCTCCGGCATGTTTCTCACGGCCGGCATGGCGTGACATAGCGGCGAAGCGAACAGCAAGAACGGGAGCAACAGGAAAATGCCGCCGAGCGTCTTCGCCGGGTGCAAATTCGGATAGGCGTGAGAAAGCCACGCGCCATCAACGAGGACAATGGCTGCAAACGACAGCCAGACCAATGTCACGTTGAATTGTTGTCGCAAAACTCGCGTCGGCGCGGGACGGGTGTTCAGCGAATAGGCCAAGCAGAGATAGGCAAGAAGGACGATACTCGCGCCGATCCCGAGTATGATTGCCGGCCGGCTTCCATCATCGAACGCGAACCAGCCTGACAGCATGCCCGCATGAATAGCGACGACAACAAAAAAGAGCACGAGGCTGTGCCCCAATGGAAGGTCAAGAAAGCGGATCCCCTTTCGACCGTTGTCGTCTGCGATTCGTCCGAGGTCGGATTGGCTCGCGCTGTCCAGTTGATCCCTCCCGCGAACCTGGTTCACAACGAAGCCTGCTTGTGCTGAGGATAGCTTCCGTGATGCTGCGATAATCGGACTTCTTGGGGCGAGATCCTTTGGTGCGCCCGGCTGAGCAGCGCAATACGGAGGAGCGAGAACAGACTATTGAACGTCCAATAGAGGAGAAGGCCGGCGGGGGAGCCATACAACAACACAAGAAACAGCATGGCGAGCACCACGGGCTGGATCTGATCCGTTCGACTGAGGTTCTTCGTGTACACGAAAGCGGCAGCCAGGTTCAGCGCGGTCATGATAAACGGAAGCACATTCTGCCCCCAGAGCAGACCATCCGGTTTGCCGAGGTCTGCGAAGACCAGGAAAGACGCGCCATTCAATGGGTGATAGTCTGAAAGCAGTTGATAGGCGGCGATCCAAAAGGGCAGTTGCAGGAACAGCCCGACGCTGCTTCGCATCGCATAAATCGGGTGATAGCCCACCTGCCGGTACAGCGTCTGAATCATCGCGTGCCGCTCGGCCCCCGAAAAGGCCTCCCGAAACTCCCTCAGCTTGGGCTTGAGAAACTTCTGGACCTGGCGTTCGGCCTCCTGCCAGCGTTCAGCCAGATGGAACAAGGGGAGCAGGCTCGCGTTGATGAGCAGACTGAGCAGAAAGATTGAAAAGCCGTAGCTGCCGGTCGCCGCGTAGCTCGACGACAGGATCATGTGCATCACGGCTTCGATCGGGAGGATGAAAATCTGGTATAGAAGGTCCATGTCGCTACCGAGTCGCTTCGGTCAAGAGGACGCCCGCTATGCTGGCCTAGCCTTTGGTCTTTGTCAACGACAGCATCGTCCAAAGCCCGTCGTTGGCCACGCCGCCCTTTTGGAGTTTGTAGAGCCAACGCCCCATCAGCGATGGTTCATGGTCGAGACAGATGGAGGATTCAATGCCGTGGGCGAGCAGGGCGGCGGAGGCCAGATCGAACTGAGACGCGGCCGCCGCCAGACAGTTGAGGAAGGAGTCAAACGCCGCGAGCGGAGTCCGCAGCCAGATCACGAGCTGCCCACCCGGCTTCAGCACGCGGCCAGAATCGGCCAGGATCTTCATGTAGAGGTTCGCCGGCCTCATGATCCCCGACTCAAACGTGTCGCTGGCGATCTGGCGATCCTCTTGAACGACCATCCATGGAGGCAGGACAAGGACGACGTCGTAACTCGTATCCGGCACCTTGGCCAACACATCCTGCACCTGCCATTCATCGCATTTCCGGTACAACGGATGCCGTTGAATGCCGTCGATATGGGAATTGATGTCGGTAAAGAGGACTTTCTTGGCCTTCCTGGTAATCGCGCACAGACCGATCACGCCACTGCCGCAGCCGAGATCAACGACGCTCTTGCCGGCCACGTCGATCGTTTCGGAGAGCACCAGGTCCACGAGCTTATGCCCGACGATGCTCCCGATCGGATTGAAGACGTGCTCGTTGACCGTAAACGCGAACTGCTTCTTGCCCCGCCACAACAGGTCGAGCACGACGGTCTTGGAACTCATCATCTTATGTTTCTGGACGTAATCCGACAGCACAGGCACATGATCCTGATTTCTGCTGACCATCGAGACCGGCGGTTTAGACCAGGCCATGACTGAATCCTCTTCCATGCTGAGGGGCCCTACCGCATCGATCAGCGGATCATGCCCCGATGACGATCAGACCAGCAGGATGGTGAAAAACCCGCCGGCAATACCGGGGGCTAGGCGACCGCTCGACTTCTGAGATCGCTTCGAATACGCAGCAATTCGTTGACCGCGTCTTTGGCCGCGGAGCCAAAATTGACCACCGACTCCTCGCGCAGGCGACGAATGGCCTGTCTGCGATCGCTCCTGCCCAATTCGTGCTCGATAATGGCCGGCAATCTCCCCGCCTCATCGACGTCGATTCGGGCCCCCACGGCATCAAGCACGGTCAGTTCCCAGGAATCCCAGGGGAAGTCGGAGG
>DATIBM010000238.1:0-3101 GCA_035457545.1 Nitrospiraceae bacterium | reverse complement strand
CTCATGGCAGTTCCCTGAGTCCCTCGTTCCATGCCTTGGTCAGCGCGCGGCTCGGCGACACCGACCTCGCCCATCGTTATTTCCACGAAGCCGCAGCGATCGATCTGTCCACCCACAACGGCAATGCGTCCGGGGGCGTCCACATCGCATCCTTGGGCGGTCTTTGGCAGACCGCCGTGTTCGGCATGGGAGGCGTGAGCTTTCGCGACGATGGGCTGATCCTCGAACCGCATCTGCCGGCGGCCTGGGAGAGGCTGGTCTTTTCCCTCCGATGGAGGGGCCGGACCGTCGCGGTCACGATCGAGCCGGCACAGGTCACGGTCGATCTGCGGAGCGGGGATCCGATGGTCATCCAACTGGGTCAGGGGACCGTCAACGAGATCGACTCCTCGCGTCCCTACGTCGCCCGTTTGTGAGAATTTGACCGGCGGTGCAGCGCGGCCGGCGAACCCTTCACTCCGAACGAAGGCAGGTGAGCCATGAATCTTCAACAGACGCGCACAGAGCCGGCGCCTGATCCATCCGGTGTCCCGGACCCGCAACGCGCCTCGACGATTCTGGTCCCGCTGGACGGCTCGATTCAAGCGACGATGGTGCTGCCCGTGGCCGACGGCCTGGCCCGGATACTGGGCGCGACCATCCACATCGTGCATGTCTCGCCACAGTCCCTTCCCGCCGGAGAGATCTGCGCAAAACTTCAGCTGGCGGCCCGCCATCTCTCGGGCACGGTCCTCGATCAATGTGCCGGCGCTCCGGCCGCGGCCATCGTGGAGGAAGCGAAGAAGCGAGGGAGTCGCTTCATCGTGATGTGCTGCCATACCGCGGCTGAGAGACCGGACGGAGGCTTCGGGGAGATTGCCAGGGACATCCTGCTGCAGACGCCTTGTCCGGTCCTGCTCGTTCCCTCGGGATGGGCCCAACGCCTCTGGTCGCTCCGGCGATTGGTGGTGCCGCACGACGGGACGCCGGCAAGCGCACAGGCCATCGGTGCGGCAAGCGATCTCTGTCATGACGCCAGGGCCGAAATGATCATCCTCCATGTGGCGACCGCAGCGGGCGCTCCGCCGGAGGACACGGGAGCGCTCCATGCGCCGCACTATGTGGATCAACCCCAACACGAGTGGCCGGCCTGGGCCGGGGAATTTCTCTCGCGCGCCAGAGCCATCGGGAAGCCCCACTGTGGCGTCCACCTGCGGACGGTGCTCTGTACGGAACCGGTGGGCGAGGCCATTGTTCGGTTTGCGTCCGACAATCAGAGCGATCTCATTGCGCTGGCGTGGCGGAGACACCTGGAACGCACCCGGGCCCTGACCCTCCGAACGGTGGTTCAGCGGGCTGGCTGCCCGGTCGCCATTTATCCGATCACTGCCGATGAGTGAGGTCACCGGCAGGCGGGGGAGGGCGGAGCCATCAAGCACGGAGCCGAAGGAGAGCGATGTCTGGCACAACGATGCGGCTGAGCGGGGCCGCTCTCTTGATCGCTCTCGGCTCGGCCATAGTGGCGATCCTCGCAGGATTCGGCAGCCGCGCCGGCTGGTGGCATTTTCGGACCGGCTTTCAACTGCTCGCATGGGCCGCCTATGGAGGATTGGGCAGTGCCGTTCTTGGTCTGGCCGGTGGTCTCGCATCGCTCTGGCAGGGGCCCCGGCGTGGCGCGTGGTACGCCCTCATGGCTCTGTTCATCGGGCTTCTCGTCGTCGGAGTCCCGTGGCGGATGAGGCAGACAGCGCGCCAGGTGCCTCCGATCCACGACATCACCACCGATACCGACAATCCGCCACGCTTCGTAGCCATGCTGCCGTTGAGAACCGACGCGGCCAACAGTGCCGACTACGGCGGGCCGGAGATCGCCAAGCAGCAGCACGCGGCCTATCCCGATTTGAGTCCGGCGTTCCTGCCTCTTCCCAGGCCGACGGCTTTCGCGCTGGCCCTGCAGACGGCAAAAGAAATGGGATGGGACATCGTGGCGGCGGACCAGGAAGAGGGCCGGATCGAGGCATCGGATACGACGTTCTGGTTCGGGTTCAAAGACGATGTCGTCGTGCGAATCCATGCGAACGGCGACGGCAGCCTGATTGATGTCCGGTCGGTCTCCCGTGTCGGCACCAGCGATGTCGGGACGAATGCGCGTCGAATCAGGGCTTACCTACGCAAACTCAACGAAGCGGGGGCTCGATCATAGAGATGGGCGGGGGAGGCGCGGTGGATCAGCTCTGTTTTAGATCTGCCCGTATCCGGAGACGGAGGGAAGAGCGATGCTATCCAGCAACAGAAGACCTCAATAGCAGTGACTTAAGAGAGTTTCTTCTACCTTAGCATGCGATTTGAACCGCACAAACTCACATGGTCATCATAATCATTAGTGGAAGTCCGATGAAAGCCGCGGCCAACATCCAGAACTGAGACCGGCCTTGAAACGAGAGCAACATGAGTGGGCGCCCAAGAAGATGTCGCGCCGTGCCGCGATCGCGCGATGGTTTGAAAGAACAAGGTGTGTCGGCACAGCACATCGGCCGCACGTCATCTGACGATCAGGAATGCATGAGCTGAGTCACCGAAATCCGAAATTCGGATGAGCGATGGCTCGAACTGGCATGACAGATGGCTGTAACAGGTTTTCACACGGCCGAACCAATCGCGATGGAATCCCAAGGCCGGATCGGGTCGTATGCCGCGTCCATTCAGGTCCTGACCGAGCGTAGAAAAGAGTCGGGCGGCTCAACGAGAGGGCGATGTTCTCCAGGGAAGTAGCGGGCGGAATCGGAATTCGAAGGTCACCTATAAGTTAACATAATAGATCTTATCAGACTCTACACCAGCATGAGAAATACTGAAGTATCACATGAAGTTCGTCTATTGCCTGATTTTTTGATCGGCCTTTCAGTTGCCGGACCTGTCCGCATCAATGCACGGCTCGCGTCACGGCTGGGCTTCCCATTCTGGTTTCCGTTTCGCCTTCATGTTTAAGAACCGCAGACGCATGCGGTCGAGATACAGATAGACGACCGGCGTCGTGTAGAGCGTGAGGAGTTGGCTCACCAGCAGGCCTCCCACGATGGCAATGCCGAGTGGCCGGCGTAACTCGGAGCCGACGCCCGTCC
>DATIBM010000237.1:0-14248 GCA_035457545.1 Nitrospiraceae bacterium | reverse complement strand
GATCGATCAGCTTCTGGCGGCGTGGCCGGTGCCGGTCTATCTCGGAACCGGCGACGAGCCGTTGTTGGAATGGTCTCCGCCTCGAAACCTGCTGGTGACGCCGGCCGACGGCCGGGCCATCCGCGTCGGCGACCTGACGATCGAATGCCTGACCACGCCGGGCCATACGCCGGGCGGCCTCTGCTACAAACTGACCCATCGGGGCCAGCCGATTTGCTTCGTAGGCGATACGTTGTTTGCCGGCTCGATCGGCCGGTCCAACCCCGCCACCCTCTACGATACCCACCTGGAATCGGTTCGACGGCGCGTGTTAACGTTAGCGACGGAGACGGTGCTGTTTCCCGGACACGGGCCGGCGACGACGGTTCGGGAGGAGCGTGCGCAGAATCCCTTCGCCGGAGAGGCGTGATGCGTCGCCATGGAGCCGGAATCGAGGCCTGAGTCTCAGGATCCCCTCTCGAACAGATCACTGTTCCGCGATCCCGATGGCTGGCGGGCCATCGAACCGGTCGCCGCCGGTACGGCGGTGGAGGATGACGAAGAGGAAGAGGAGTCTTCACGAACGAGATTCCTCTTGCCCCTCGGTCTGTTTCTGCTGACGGTCTTTACAACCCTCTGGGCCGGCGCCTACCAGACCAACAGCAATCCGTTTCAGGGACCCTGGCAGTTTCTTAGACAGGACCCGAGCGCCCTGTGGAAGGGCATCCCCTTTGCCGCAACCCTGCTCGGTATTTTGGTCACCCACGAGTTCGGCCACTACCTCTTTTCCAGGATCCATCGGGTTCCCGCGACCTTGCCGCTGTTTATTCCAGGGCCGCCGCATTTCATCGGCACCTTCGGCGCGATCATCCGCATGAAGCCGATCCTGAACCGCAAGGCGCTCTTCGACATCGGGGTGGCCGGCCCGATTGCCGGGTTTCTTGTGGCGCTGGTCATGTTGGCAATCGGACTCAAATGGTCGAAGGTGGTGACGGTCGATGAGACATTTGGCCTGCATCTCGGCGAGCCGCTGCTCCTGCAATTCATGTCGTCCCTGATTATCGGCGACATTCCGCCGCGGGCCGATGTGATCCTGCACCCGGTGGGATTCGCCGCCTGGTTCGGCCTCTTCGTGACCTCGCTCAATTTGATCCCGATCGGGCAACTCGACGGCGGGCACGTGGCCTATGCCCTGTGGGGGCGAAAGCAGCGCACGATTGCGATGGTGGCGGTGCCGATCTTGATCGTGCTGGGATTTCAGGGCTGGCCCGGCTGGTTCCTGTGGGTCGGCATGGCAGGGTTGTTGGGGTTATCCCATCCTCCTGTGCTTGATCCGTCGGATGACCTGGGTCCGACCAGAACCGTCATCGGCTGGCTTGCGCTGGCGATCTTCATCCTCACCTTCGCGCCGGTGCCGTTTTCGGTACATTGATTGTCACGAGAGGTCATATCATGGCGAGATCCGGATTGAAGCGTGACATAGTGATGTCGGTCGTCCTGCTTGCCGCCGATCTGTTGAGCGGGACCGACTCCGCCCGGGCCGCCGAGCGGTTCGTGCTGGAGTTCAACGGCGAAGCGGTCCGTGATACGAAGACCGGGCTGATCTGGGAGCGGGAACCGGACCGGGAACATGACATCTGGAGCCGCTCCCTCGCTCGCTGCGCCACGAAAGAAGTCGGAGGCCAGAAAGGGTGGCGGCCTCCGACGATCGAGGAAATCAAGACGCTGGTCGATCCGGACCAAAACGATCCGTCGCTCCCGCCGGACCATCCATTCATCGGCATTCGCTCCGAAATCTATTGGACTTCCACGCCCCATCCGACGGACGACATCGTGGCTTGGCAGCAAAGTTTTCTCACCGGCCAGGCCGTGACCGATCAGAAATCCGGCATGCGCCGGCTCTGGTGCGTCTTGGGAAAATAGTCTGAGGCAGTCGGGTATCCTACTCGCATCTCTCGGAACGGGTCCCGTCGATCGGCCCCTCACGGCGAGTCGAACGTCCACAGGAGCGCCACAATAAGGAGGTGCTGGGAGGCGGTCAGGCCCGGCACGCCAGGCGCCACATCGCCTCCCTTGAAGAATCCGCCGTTCGCCCCTGTTGATTCATCCCACCGATATTCCAGCCGCACACGAGTGTTCGTCCAACCGTAGGGCACGGCGTATTCGAGCGTGGTGGTCACGGCCTTCACGAACTGCTCGTTCCCGGTCCACCTGCCGTTCCGGTCCCAGTAGAACTCCGGCCTAAGCGCCACGGCCCAGGGTTTGGCGATCTGCCATCGGGCCAGGAGATTCCCTCCCATAACAAACGCGCGAGGCGTGCCGGGTCGATCGGCGATGTTTTCCGTGCCGATGTCGTAGGACAGGGCCAGGAGCAGCTCGTCGCCTTTCCATTCCACGATGTTGTTCAAGTAGAAGCGCCAAAACTCGGTCCCGGTCTTCTGTTGATCCGGTCCCGCATAGAGGGTGTTGGTCACGGTCAGGCGACTCGTGGCCTTGTACTGCACCTGGGCGCCGTAGCTGGGTTGACTGTTGGGATGGGCCAAATGATAGTAACTGTTCACGATGAAACCCGTCACCGCGAGCCGGTCATTGATGGGATACCGCGCGTTCACGCCGAACATCATGTAGGGCGTGTTATCGGCGATCCAGGAGCGGGTGTAGGTCGCGTTGTCCTTCGCGTAGAGCGATTCGTAGCCGATCAGGCTGTTAAAGAGCCCTCCGGTGATCGTCAAGCCGTTGCCGACTGGGGCCAGATAGGACAGATTCGCGCGATGGATGTGCCGGAGCGTGTCGGCGCTCCCCACTTTGGCTTCCCCCTGCAGAAACGCGAAGTCCTTGGAGTCGTATCCACCCTGTGCGCCCAGCTCCATGCCCCAACGTGAGTCGGTCGAGGCATCCTTGCGCACGTAGGCCAGCGCCATGTTCGGGGCGAACTCGTTATGTCGTGGGACGGTCGTACGGCTTCGCCAGAGATGGTTCTCCGGGAAATTGAAATTGAGCGGGTAGCTCACGTCCAGATAGGCGCCGTAATGCCAGCCGGCCGGCAACTGCCATGCGGATGCCTGTTGAGCCGGCGGAGGGGACCCGGCCATCCCATCCGCCCAAGCTCTAGGCGAACCCCAGAACAGTCCCGCCATCAATAACACGGCCCAAGCCGGGACCGTCCAGCATGTCCGCCGGGGCGATCTGTGCGAACTGACCCGTTTCATCGCCACCCTTCCAGCCTGCATTATTCATGAACGCTTCTGCTGCAATCGCGGATTCGCCGCTGCGACAAGCTGGCATACGGTTTCACGGCATGCCAGCGGGCGGGCTCGCCGCTCGGTCGGTTCGACGTACTGTTCCAAGTATGCCTCACTCCCTCGCGGCTCCACGCGCCCGTCTCGCTTGGCGACTGCGCGATTTCGCGACGAACCGTCATGAATAATGCAGGCTAACACCCTTTCAGATCAGAACGGGATCAAATCCTAGCCGGCCTGTATCAAAAATCCATAAGAATCGTCCGAGAGAGCGCCATTGCCGAGCCGGATGACCGGAGGGGCTAAGTTCCAAAGGACCGCACGGCACTCAATAAATTGACGCCGTTTTTACGTCCGACTTGGTAGGGTGACGCTATCGGCAATCGCCTATGGAGACACGGCACATGGACCTTCTTCTGATCGCACTGGCCGTCGGCTTCTTCGTTCTCTCCGGCTGGCTGATCTCGGCGTTGGATCGGCTGTAGAACAGCCCGATGGACATGACCTACCTGCTCGGCCTCCTCCTCTCATTGGGGTTGCTCGTCTATCTGATGGTCGCCCTGCTCAAGGCGGAGTGGTTCTGATGACCGCGAACGGGCTCGTTCAGATCGGACTCTCTTTCCTCGTGCTGCTGGCGCTGGTCAAGCCGCTTGGCTGGTACATGGCGTTGGTCTACGAGGGCCGGCCCTGCGTGGTGGATCGGATACTCGGGCCGGTTGAACGTGGGCTCTATCGGCTGTGTGGCGTGCGTGTTGACGAAGAAATGGATTGGAAAACCTATGCCTTCGCGATGCTGTTCTTCAATGCAGCGGGGCTCTTGGTCCTCTATGGATTGCAACGGCTGCAAGGGGTCTTGCCGCTGAATCCTCAGGGCTTGGGAGGCGTGGCCCCTGATCTTGCGTTCAACACCGCGGTCAGCTTTGTCACGAACACGAACTGGCAGGCTTACGGGGGCGAGACCACGCTCAGCTATCTGACACAGATGCTGGGTCTCACCGTGCAGAATTTTGTGTCGGCCGCAACCGGCATGGCGGTCCTCATCGCCTTGATCAGGGGCTTGGCGCGACGCAGCGCGCAGACCATCGGGAATTTTTGGACGGACCTGGTGCGGAGCCTACTCTACATTCTCCTGCCGCTCGCCACGCTGTTCGCGCTCCTCTTGGTGTCGCAAGGTGTCGTGCAGACCATGAATCCCTACCGGACAGTCACGCTGCTGCAGCCGGTCACCTTTGCCAAGCCCATGACAGATGCGGACGGTCAGCCGGTCCTCGATGGCCACGGTCATCGCAAGACAGTGCCGGCAATTGTGACCGAGCAAGTACTCGCGATCGGCCCGGCGGCGTCGCAGATTGCGATCAAGCAACTCGGCACGAACGGCGGCGGGTTCTTTAACGTCAATTCGGCTCATCCGTTCGAGAACCCGACACCGTTGTCGAATATGCTGGAGCTGCTCGGTATTCTGCTGATTCCGGCCGCTCTCTGTTACACCTTCGGGATGATGGTGGGGGATACGCGCCAGGGGTGGGCCTTGCTCGCCGCAATGACCATTCTCTTGCTCTGTTTCATTCCGCTGGGGTTGTGGGCCGAGCAAAGCGGGAACCCGGCCTTCACGGCGCTGGGAATTGACCAACAGCCCGGGACCGAACAGGCCGGCGGGAACATGGAGGGGAAAGAAACCCGATTCGGGATCGTCAATTCCGTTTTATGGTCGGCCGCCACGACGGCTGCGTCCAATGGGTCGGTGAACTCGATGCACGATTCCTACATGCCGTTGGGCGGGCTCGTGCCGTTGCTGCTCATGCAATTCGGAGAGGTGGTGTTCGGCGGGGTGGGATCTGGATTGTACGGGATGATCGTGTTTGCCATGATCGCCGTCTTCATCGCGGGCTTGATGGTCGGTCGGACGCCCGAATATCTGGGAAAGAAGATCGAACCCTATGAGATGAAGATGGCCTCCCTGCTCATTCTGATCATGCCCATCGTGGTGCTCGGATTCACCGCCATCGCGACCGCCAGCATGGCAGGCCGCTCGTCGATCTTGAACCCCGGCGCGCACGGGTTCAGCGAGATCCTCTACGCGTACACCTCCCAGGGCAATAACAACGGCAGCGCCTTTGCCGGACTCAACGTAAATACGCCGTTCTACAACCTGACCGGCGGTGTGGCGATGCTGATCTCTCGCTTCTGGCTGGCTCTGCCGACGCTGGCTCTGGCGGGCTCCCTGGCGAGAAAGAAGCTCGTGCCGCCAGGTCCCGGCACATTGCCGACGCATACCCCGCTGTTTGTGGTGCTCCTGATCGGCGTCGTGATCATGGTCGGCGCGCTGACCTTTCTGCCGGCTCTGGCCCTCGGACCGATCGTGGAGCATTTGGCCTTTGCCGCGCTGCCGTGAAGCCATGGAGTAGGGACCGATGACCACCCAGGCCAAAGGACGCTCGCTCTTTGAATCCGCCATCGTTCGACAGGCGTTGTGCGACGCGTTTCGCAAGCTGGATCCACGCCATCAGATCAAGAATCCCGTCATGTTCGTGGTCTGGATGGGCAGCCTTGTGACGACCAGCTTGTTCGTGCAGGCGATGGTGGGGGCCGGAGAAGCTCCAGCCGGTTTTATCCTGTCCATTGCCCTGTGGCTCTGGTTCACCGTCCTCTTTGCCAACTTCGCCGAAGCGATGGCCGAAGGGCGTGGCAAGGCGCAAGCGAATTCATTGCGGAAAGCCAGGCAGGAGTTGACGGCCAAGAAACTGGGCAGGATCGAACCAGGCGCCGATGAGGCTGCCGGCCGGGGCCGGATCTTCCAACAGCGCGACCAGTTCAACAGGGTCTCCGCCGATCGGCTCGTCAAGGGAGACGTGATACTCGTCGAGGCCGGGGAATTCATCCCGGCCGACGGCGAGGTGATCGAGGGGGTCGCCTCGGTGAACGAAAGCGCGATCACCGGCGAGAGCGCGCCGGTCATCCGGGAGAGCGGAGGGGATCGCAGCGCGGTGACGGGAGGAACGAAAGTACTGTCGGACTGGCTCGTCATTCGCGTGACGGCCGGCACGGGCGAGAGCTTTCTCGACCGGATGATCGCCATGGTGGAGGGCGCCAGACGTCAGAAGACGCCGAACGAGATCGCGCTCAATATTCTGCTGGCGGCGTTGACCATCGTGTTTCTCCTCGCCACCGTCACCTTGCTGCCGTTCTCCCTCTACAGCGTTGCCGCGGCCGGACAGGGCAGCCCGGTCACCGTGACAGTACTAATCGCCCTGCTCGTCTGTCTCATCCCCACCACGATCGGCGCGCTGCTGTCCGCCATCGGCATTGCCGGGATGGATCGGATGGTGCAAGCGAACGTCATCGCCATGTCGGGCAAGGCGGTGGAAGCGGCCGGCGATGTCGATGTGCTGTTGTTGGACAAGACCGGCACCATCACGCTGGGCAATCGCCAGGCGACGAGCTTCATTCCGGCCGATGATGTCAGCCAGCGGACCTTGGCCGATGCCTGCCAACTGGCCTCGTTGGCGGACGAAACCCCCGAGGGGCGGAGCATCGTCATCCTGGCCAAGGAGCAGTATGGACTTCGCGCCCGTGACATTCACGAGTTGGGCGCCACCTTCGTCCCGTTCACGGCCCAGACGCGTATGAGCGGCGTGAACTTGAACGGACGGGAAATTAGAAAGGGCGCCGCCGACGCCATCGAAGCCTATGTGACGGCCAGAGGAGGGCGGTTTTCTTCAGCCATCCGGTCGCATGTGGATGCCATTGCCACGCAGGGCGGCACGCCGCTGGTCGTGGCGGAGGGGAGCACCGTGCTCGGCGTGATCGCGCTGAAGGATATCGTGAAGGGCGGGATCAAAGATCGGTTCGGGGAACTGCGGCGAATGGGCATCAAGACCGTGATGATCACCGGCGACAATCCGCAAACCGCCGCGGCGGTTGCGGCTGAGGCCGGCGTGGACGATTTTCTGGCGCAGGCCACGCCCGAAGCCAAGTTGAAATTGATTCGGGAGTTGCAGGCGGGAGGCCGCCTCGTCGCCATGACCGGGGACGGGACGAACGACGCGCCGGCTCTGGCGCAGGCCGATGTGGCGGTCGCCATGAACAGCGGGACGCAGGCCGCGAAGGAGGCTGGGAATCTGGTCGATCTGGATTCCAACCCGACCAAGCTGATTGAGATCGTCGAGATCGGCAAGCAGTTGCTCATGACCCGGGGGGCCTTGACCACGTTCAGCATCGCGAACGATATCGCGAAGTATTTTGCCATCATCCCAGCCGCCTTCGCGACGACCTACCCGGCGCTGAACGCGCTCAACCTCATGAATCTCGCGACACCGCACAGCGCCGTTCTGTCTGCGGTCATTTTCAACGCTCTCGTCATCATCGCCCTCATCCCGCTCGCGCTGAAGGGGATTCCGTACCGTGCCATCGAGGCCGGAGCGTTGTTGCGGCGCCACCTGCTGATCTACGGACTGGGCGGCGTGGCGGTGCCCTTTGCCGGCATCAAATTGATCGACATGCTCCTGGTCGCTCTCCATTTGGTGTGATCACCATGTCTGTCACAGCCCAACTCCGACCCGCGCTGATGACGCTTTTGCTGTTGACGATCATCACGGGCCTGCTCTATCCATTGGCCGTCACGGGAGTCGCCCAGGCGCTCTTCCCACGCCAGGCCAACGGCAGCCTCATCGTTCAGAACGGCCAAGTCCTCGGGTCGTCGCTGATCGGTCAGCCGTTTGACGACCCGAAATATTTCTGGAGCCGCCCCTCCGCGACATCGCCCTTTCCGTACAATGCCGCTGCGTCCGGCGGATCGAATCTCGGGCCAACCAACCCAGCGCTCATCGAGGCGGTGAAGGGCCGAACGGCCGCCTTGCGAGCGGCGGATCCGGGCAATCCCTCGCCCATCCCCGTCGATCTGGTCACCGCATCCGGAAGCGGCCTTGACCCTCACATCAGCCCTGCCGCGGCTGACTATCAAGTCGGACGCGTGGCTCGTGCCCGCGCGATGGACGAGAACGTTGTCCGCCGCCTTGTGGCCGAGCACGCCGAAGGCCGGCAATGGGGGGTGCTCGGCGAGCCCCGGATCAATGTCCTGCTGTTGAATGTCGCGCTGGATCGCCATCGGTAGGGCTGGCGCGGTTCGGCCGACCCTGGTTGAAGGTTCCGCCGGCCTTTCCTACAATCACCCGTTGACTTCGATCCGCCCACGGCAACCCTGACTGCCTCGTACTCATGACCGACAAACGACCAGATCCCGATGCCCTGCTGAAACAGGTGCAGGAGAAAGAGCGACAGCGGCACCGAGGCCGACTCAAGGTCTTCTTTGGGGCCAATCCCGGCGTCGGAAAAACCTATGCGATGTTGGAAGCGGCGCATGAGCAACGGCGCGACGGCGTCGATGTCGTGATCGGAGTGGTCGAGACCCACGGACGGGCCGAGACCGACGCGCTGGTCAAGGATCTGGAGATCATCCCCCGCCGACGCATCGAATACCGGGGCACGACGCTGTCGGAGTTTGATCTTGATGCCGCCCTCGCTCGGCGGCCGACGATCATACTGGTCGACGAACTGGCCCATACGAACGTTCCGGGGTTGCGCCATGCCAAACGGTGGCAGGACGTCCAAGAACTGCTCCGTGCCGGTATCCACGTTTACACCACGCTCAACGTGCAGCATCTGGAAAGTCTCAACGACGTGGTCGCCAAGATCACGAACGTCCGCGTGCGGGAGACGGTGCCGGATTCCCTGCTGGAGCAGGCCGAAGACGTGGAGCTGATCGATCTCCCGCCGGACGATCTGCTCCAACGGCTCAAAGACGGCAAGGTCTATCTGTCGGAGCAAATTCAGCAGGCGGCCCAAAACTTCTTCCGGAAAGGCAATCTGCTGGCCCTGCGTGAACTGGCCCTTCGCCGCACCGCCGAACGCGTGGACCAGCAGATGGAGGTGTACCGCCGGGATCACGCGGTGGTGCAGACCTGGCCCGCGACGGAGACCATTCTGGTCTGCGTGAACATGAAGCCGCGCGGGCCCCGACTGGTGCGTGCCGCCCGGCAGATGGCGGCCGGACTCCATGGCAAATGGATCGCGGCCTACGTGCAGATCCCGCGGCACCTCCAGTTGCCGCAAGCCGAGCGCGACCGCGTCGTCCATACCCTTCGACTGGCCGAACAACTTGGGGCCGAGACGGTCACGCTCAGCGGGGAAGATGTCGCGCAGGAGATCCTGGCCTATGCGCGCAGCCGCAACGTCACCAAGATCATCGTCGGCAAGCCGGTGCGGGCCTGGTGGAAGGAATGGCTCTTCGGGTCCGTCGTGTCAGACCTGGTGCACCGAAGCGGCGAGATCGACATTTATGTCATCACCGGAGAGGCAGGAGAAGGGCGCCCGCTGGCCACGCAGGCCTTCCAGCGATCCAGCCCGACATCCGGGTACTGGCTGGCTGCATTCGGAGTCTCTCTCTCCACCGCCGTGGCCTGGGTGATGTACCCCTATTTCGGATCAGCCAATCTGATCATGGTCTATCTCATGGGCGTCGTGTTAACCGCGATCCGGTATGGCCGAGGCCCCTCCGTGCTGGCGTCGTTGCTGAGCGTGGCGGCCTTCGATTTCTTCTTCGTGGAACCGGTCTTCTCCTTTGCGGTGTCTGACATTCAGTACGTCTTGACCTTTGGGGTCATGTTGGCCGTCGCCCTGACGATCAGCGGACTGGCCGTCCGGATCCGCCGGCAGGTGGAAATGGCGCGCTATCGCGAGAAACGAACCTCGGTGCTCTATGCGATGAGCCGCGATCTCGCCACCCATCGGGGCACGGCGACCTTGGCCAATCTGGCCGCGAAACATCTTCGCGAGGTGTTCGACAGCCAGGTGGCTGTCTTCCTGGCGGACTCCGACAAGCGGCTCCAACTGCAACGGGGCGAGCAGCTCTTCTTCGAATTCGATCCCAAGGAGGCCGGCGTGGCGCAGTGGGTGTTCGAACATAATGAACGGGCCGGTCTGGGCAGCGATACCCTGCCCGGCTCGAGCGCGCTCTATCTCCCTCTGGTCGGCTCCGATGGTCCGATCGGCGTCGTGGCCGTCCGGCCCGAGCAGGCGAGCCGCATCCTCGATCCGGATCAACTGCACTTGCTGGAATCGCTGGCGGGTCAAGTCGCGCTGGCGATCGAGCGGACCCGTCTTTCCGAGGAGGCCCAGCGGGCTCATGTCCAGGCTGAAACCGAACGGATGCGGAATGCCATCCTCAGTTCCGTGTCGCATGACCTCCGCACGCCGCTGGCCACGATCACCGGTGCGGCGGGCAGTCTGCTCGCCGAGTCAAACCGTCTCGATCCGGAGGCTCGGCAGGAGTTGATCCGGTCGATTCACCAGGAAGCCGACCGGCTCGATCAGTTGGTGAAGAACCTGCTCGACATGATGCGGCTCGAAGCCGGCGCCGTCCACCTCAACAAAGACTGGCACCCTCTGGAGGAAGTGGCCGGCTCCGCGCTGGCCCGCATGGAGAGACGCCTATCCGGGCATCGCGTCGCGGTGTCGTTTCCCGCCGAGTTGCCGCTCCTGTTCGTGGACGGGGTCCTCCTTCAGCAAGTGCTGATCAACCTGCTGGAGAATGCCGTCAAGTATGCCCCTGCCGGGAGTACGATCGAACTGTCCGCGTCGGCTAAGGAGCGTGACGTGATCGTCGAGGTGGCGGACCGCGGACCGGGGTTGCCGCCCGGCGAGGAGGACCGGATCTTCGATAAGTTTTACCGCGCCAAACCGGTCCGGGAAGGAGGGGTCGGACTCGGCTTGACCATTTGCCGAGGTATCGTCGAGGCCCACGGTGGGAGGATCTGGGCGGAGAATCGTGCCGGTGGAGGCGCGCGGTTCCGTTTTGCCATCCCGTTGCCAGAGCGACAGCCTGCCGTGCCGGCGGAACAGATGGAACCTCAATCGGCGTGACTCAGGGGCGCGGGACAGCCTGATGGGTGAGGGGAGGGCAGAGAACCCCATGTCCGGGCAAGGGGCAACGCTACTCGTGATCGAGGACGAGCCGGAGATTCGCCGGTTGCTGCGCACCGCTCTGCCTGCGCACGGCTATCGACTGTACGAAGCGACCACCGGACGGGACGGCCTGGCAGAGGCGAAGGCGCGAAATCCCGATCTGATCCTGCTCGACCTGGGCTTGCCTGACATGGATGGGGCGGAGGTGATTCGGCAGGTCCGCGAATGGACCGGGACTCCGATTATCGTCCTGTCGGCCCGCGATCAAGAAGGCGTCAAGGTGGCCGCGCTCGATCTCGGTGCGGACGACTATGTGACCAAGCCGTTCGGTCTCCACGAGCTGTTGGCCCGTCTCCGAACGGCGTTGCGGCATGCGCGCCGCCCCGATGATGGGAGCATGGCCCCGGTGTTCACAACCGGTGATGTGACGGTCGATCTGGAACGACGCCTGGTGCGGAGGAAGGACCAGGAGATTCGATTGACGGCCACCGAATACAAGCTGCTCGCGACGTTGATCAAACATGCCGGAAAAGTCTTGACGCATCGCCAATTGCTGAAGGAAGTGTGGGGGCCGTTGCACGTCGAGGAGGCGCATTATTTGCGCGTGTACATGCGGCAACTACGCAACAAGTTGGAAGCCAATCCCGCCCATCCGAGCCATCTCGTGACAGAGGTCGGCGTCGGCTATCGGCTCCGCATCGATTGACCTGATCCCCCCTCCCGAGCGGCGGCCTTTTCTTGATCCCGCCTCCTGACCTTATGGGGTTGGTCTATATCACGAAACGAGCGGCGGAGGGGTCCCCCTGGGGCATGGAGTTCGGCCTGCAGGGCGGCTACGACACACAGGGCCAGGTGCCTCCCACCAGGCCTGAGATCGACCGACCGATCGGCGGAGCCGGCACGCTCCGTCATCTCTCCCGGGCCAATGTCTCCTACCTGGCTCCAGTTGGAACGGGACTGACCATTACGGCCGGCCTGTTCAACAGTTTCATCGGCTACGATTCCTTCTACGCCATGAACAACCATACCTACACCAGGGCTTACATCGCCGACTACTCTCCCTACTTCATGATGGGGATCAGCGCCCAGTATCGGATCAGCGACCGGATCAAGACGGCAGTCTATGTCGTCAACGGCTACAACTACCTGTCGAGACCCAACGACCGGCCGAGCTACGGCGCGCAAGTCGTCTGGACTCCGTCCGCGCGCCTGACTGTGATCCAGAATCTCTATGTCGGGCCGCAGCAGTTCAAGACCGATATCGAGTATTGGCGGGTCTTTTCCGACAGCATCATCGAATATCGATTTGAAACGGTGACACTGGCTCTGGCCTACGATATCGGCACGGAGCGGATCTCGCAGGCTGTCGGAGCGCCCCGGACATTCTGGACGGGCGGCATGGCCGTCGCGCGCTGGCAGTTCTCGCCCCAATGGGCCGTGGCCCTGCGTCCGGAGTTCTATTGGGACCGCACCGGCCAATTGACCGGCGCGGAGCAACTCATCAAGGCGGTGACCTCGACCCTGGAATACAAGCTTCCCTATCGTTGCACGAAGACGATCGTCCGGCTGGAATATCGCTATGATGAGTCCACGGGATCAGGCGGCGGGTTAAGGACGGAGAAATCCGTCCCGGAGTGGTGGGGCTCACGTCCGGGCAACATCTGCTGATCGTCGCGCTGCTCCGGTCGTTCGACTCGCGCTAATCGGACGCTTTATGGACTGACAAAATCCATCAATCAGGCGCCTATTGCTCTTGAAATGCAACGGATGATCGCCTGTTGATCCGGTCGTCATGCGTCAAACGTCAGTCGTCAGTCGAATAATGATAAAGGGGGACATGGTGGAAACCCTGCTGCTCCTATACATTTGACGGATGACGAATGACGAATGTCCGTCCTCCAGCTTGCTTCGGCCGACTGCCCGGCCGGTTCAGGCAGTCGGAGCGCGCAGCATCGTGTTGGACAAGTCCTCAAGCGCCAGCAGCAGCGCCTGTGTCCCGCAACGGCCATGACCCTGTGCCTGCACCGATTGATAGAGCCGATGTGCCAGGGCCAGGCCCGGCAGGTCGAGGCCCATTCGCCGGCTTTCCTCCAATGCGATCCCCATGTCTTTCACAAAGTGCTCGACGAAGAATCCCGGGTCGAAGTTGCGCGCGAGCATGCGAGGGGCCAGGTGGTCGAGCGTCCAGCAGGCAGCGGCTCCGCCGCGCACGGATTCGATCATGCGAGGGAGGTCCAGCCCCGCCTGATAACCGTACAGGAGGCTTTCGCAGACGCCAATCATGGTCGACGCGATGACGATCTGGTTACAGAGCTTCGTGTGCTGCCCGGCCCCGGGTCCTCCCTGATGCCGGATCTTGTTGCCCATCAGGCTGAAGAGCGGCATCACCCTATCCAGGGCCGCCTGATCGCCACCGACCATGATCGACAGGGTCGCCTGCCGGGCTCCCACATCCCCGCCGGACACGGGAGCGTCCAGCGACATCGCCCCTCTGGCCTGCGCGGCCGAGGCGATCTCCCGTGAAAGGCTCGGGTCGGTCGTCGTCATGTCCACCAGGACCATGCCGGATCGCGTGCCGGCAAGAATCCCCTCTGCACCGAAATACACATCGCGCACGTCCTGCGGAAACCCGACCATGGTGAAGAGCACCTCCACCTGCTCGGCCACGGTTTTGGTGGACTCGGCCCAGCGGGCTCCCATCTCGATCAGCCCCTGCGCCTTGGCCTTGGTCCTGGTAAACAGCACGACCTTGTGGCCGTTCGCCAGGAGATGGCCGCACATCGAGGTTCCCATGACACCAGTGCCGATCCAGCCGATGCTGGTAGGCCTATTGTTCCTCTCCATGCCCGATCCTTTCGTACGGAACTAGAAGGACCTACGCAGCCGGCCGGCCACCACGAGGACGGAAGAGAGATTTTTCTCCGAGCCAGTCGGCCGGCGTCGTACAATACAGCCTTCCGGTGGCGCGGTGCTATGGCAAAAACTCTGTTTCTTCAATTCCGTGCGACGATCTTGCCGTCCTGACTCGTCGGTCAGGCAGAAGGGAGCCTATGGAGGCGCGGGACTTGTAT
>DATIBM010000236.1:0-8439 GCA_035457545.1 Nitrospiraceae bacterium | reverse complement strand
CGCGCCGGAGATGATCCGGCCGAGGCCGTTGCTGCTCGGCGAGCCCTGGATCGCCGTCCCCGATTCCGCCGTGGGGGAGAACACGTTATTGCCGAGACGGGCCAGCCCCTGCGGATTCGGGAACCGGGTCAGGACGAGTTGCGCCAGCAGTTGGGATTGGCCGTTGCTGTACTGCGCCAGGAGTTGCCCGTTGGAATCGATGGAGAACTCGGTCAACGAGCCAGCCGCGAATCCATTCTGCGTCTGGTCCAGCAATGCGGAATTGGCGCCATATTGGGTCAAGCGGGTGAAATCCACGGCCACGCTCTGTGGGGTGGCTGCGCCGCCCCCGATCGCGAGAGACAGGTTTTGCGTCCCCCCGGACGTGAGGGCCCCGATCGAATTGAACACAAGATTGGCGCCGGCGGTTGCCGCACCGTTGTCCAGGCGGGAGTAGAGGTTCCAGGTGTTGGCGGTCGCGGTTTTCACAAAATAGAACTGGAGCTGATGGGACTGCCCCAGGGAGTCATAGATGGTCAGCCCGGTCGAGAAATTATAGGTCGTGGGATCGGAGACATTGAACGCGCCGGCCGGAACAGCCGCCGCCGCGTCCAAGTTGGCGCGGAGGTTCGCGGTCGTCGTGGCCTGTGGGGCGCGGTTGGTGGTGCTCATCGAGATGTTGCCGATCGCGGTGGTGATCACGCCGGCCGAGTTGGCCTGGTAGCCCTGCAAGAGATAGTTGTTCGCATCGACGATGCGGCCCTGGTTGTCGAGGCGGAACTGACCGTTGCGGGTGTACAGATTCTGTCCTGCGGCGCTCTGGACCATGAAGAAGCCGTTCCCGTCGATCGCGAGATCCAGCACCGATCCCGTCGTCGTCAACGCGCCCTGTGAAAAATCCCCCTGGAGGTCGTTCAGAAAGACCCCCAGACCCACCTGATCCGTTCCAGCCCCTCCCACCAGATTGCTCGACACGAGATCCGCGAACGAGGCCCGGCTACCCTTAAACCCGATCGTCCCGACATTGGCGATGTTGTTCCCAATCACGCCCATCGCGTTGCCGTACGCGCTGAGCCCGCTGACTGCCGTGAACATTGACGTGAGAATCCCCATGTTCGTTCCTCCTGTTGTGCCGTGTGCTCCGTGCTGATCGACGTGGAACTACTGTCGTTTATCGACCTTCAACAGTCGTCTTCTTCAGTGTTGAGTGCCTCCGTTTCCACGTTTCACGCCTGCTGAGTGCTCGGGGCCGCTGGCGCAACCGGCGAGGCTTGCGCCTCCTGGAGTTCGACCATTCGTTCCAAGAGCGTCACGACCTTGGTCAGTTGCTCAATCTGGCTGAATTGCGCGGTCTGGGCGACCATCTGTTCATTGTTGGTCGGGTTCAGCGGATCTTGGTTTTCAAGCTGAGCGACCAGCAACTTGAGAAAGTCGTCCTTCCCCAATTGAGCTTGCCCGGCGATGGCGGACGCGGCCCCGTCCGTTGGGCCGCCGACCGAAGGAGCCCCGGCCGGAGTCGAGTTGTTCAACGCGGCCTGCACGGCTTGTATGCCCGGCGAAAGTTCCATCCAATCCCCCTGTTGTTTTTCATCAGCCTGTTGTTCAACAGCTCTAGGCAAACAGATTCACGCGCCGCTGCTCGCCGGCTTCCAAGCTGGCCGAGACCGCCGCGTCTGCTTCCATCGGAGACGGAATCCCCTGGCTCCGCCGGTCCGACTGTTGCCAGATCTTCTCCCATCCGTATGACAACGGCTCCTGCCCCTGTCGATCCACCGAGACGGAGAACTGCCCCATCTCCAATCCGTGACTGTGGAGCTGAGATTCCAGGCGCGATTGATTCCTCAGCAGGAAGTCCTGTACGTCGGGTTGATCCGTGACGACCTTGGCATAGACGGTCTGCTCGACCAGCGAGACGTGCAGCCGAAGCGGGGGGCCGTCTGGAGACTGAAGTTCCAACCTCATGGCCCGGGGGGCCGAGGTATCCCACATGGCTGCCGATTGCGGAGTCGCGCGAACCGGATCCGAGAGCGGCGCAGTCGATCTCGTCTCGGAACCCTGGCCTGCCGATGGCGTCTGGCCGCCCAACGCAGGTCCCTGAGCCGGATCTCCATGAAAAGTCGAGCCTGGATCTGCTGGTTCTCCATTCCCACCCCATTGATCCTGCGCCGTCCGGGCGCTGGAAGCGGGATCATCGAGCTGGTTGACCGACATCGCCCATTCAGTTTGGTCGCCTCCCGGGCCGACGGGGCTTGAAAATGACTGCCGGTCGTCGCTGATGGGCAAAACTCCTACCTGCTGCCCACCCTGCTGCCCGCCGTAGAGCATGGACGGCGGCCCTTTGGCGGCTGCGGCAGCAGGCGACAGATCTCCTTGCGATCCCATCAACCGTGGCTCCGTCAGCCCGGCTGGCCCACTCAGCGAGGCATCGGTTCCCATAGGCGTCGCGGTGACGGCTGGCTGCCGGTCCGGGGAAAGCATCACGGCCCTATTCGTTTGCGGCCTTCCCGTTGCTGGTTCGGAGGCCATCTGCGTCTCGCGAACATCCAGGGAAGCTTCTCCAACGCTGCTGGAAGACGCCGGGACAAGGTTCGGAGGCTTGTTTCCCGACGTCGTCGCCGGCTGCGAAATCGCCTGAGCCTGGTCTGGGTCCACTTCCTTTGTCGTTCTTGCTCCACCGCCATTCTGTACCGGCTCCGTTTGGACCTGCGGCCCGACAGCCGGCGCCGTTTCCAACAACGTTTCGACAGGAGCGGCTGCTGATGCCGCCTTTTCGTCCACCGGTGTCGCATCGGCCTGGCCTGCGGAATCCAGGTCAGCGAACCGAATCAGAAGGTGATCGACGACCGCTTGCGCCGTTGCAGGCTCCTCCGATGGTTGGTCGTCTGGCGGTTCTTCCTCCGGTTGAAGACCGGCCGAAGCGCCCTCGCCGGATGCTCCGGGAGCTGTTGGTCTGCCGCCGGCCACATCCTGAAGCATCCGGGAGAATGCTCCGCCGTTCCCCGACGGCCCTTCGGGCGCTCCGCGGGACGGACGGACTCCGCTCTCGGCGGACGAGCCCACGGTCGCAGTTGGAACAGGACTGATCTCACTCATGGTACGTGGATCTCATCAAAAAACTAAGACGGCAATCCGATCGGCACTATCTCAAGTCCGATGCCATGCGCCGCTCGATCACCGTCTCCCGCCAAATCAACACCTTCCGCCGAGTGCCTCCATCCCCGTTCGACAGCCCCGGCAATTCTTTCCTCATAGGCAGGGCAGTTTTCTCCTCCCACAAGGCAGAGATGAACCGCTGTCAATCGGCATCAACCGGTCAAGTCCGCCATCCAAGTTGCCGATAGTGAGATGGTCACGATGCCGGAGCCGTGCCGTGCCGATCCGTCGCGTCTTGCCGCCGCCGGCACGGCCTGTGTCTTGCTATTTCGAATCGATCTTCGGAAGGAACCAGAGGAGGAGCCCCTATGCCAGCCGATCCGAACATGAAGATTCTGGTCGTGGACGACATGTCCACCATGCGCCGCATCACCAAGAACTTTCTGAAGCAACTGGGATTCAACAACGTCGAAGAGGCGGAGAACGGGCAAGACGGCCTCGCCAAGCTGCGCGCCGAGAGCTACGGCTTTGTCGTCTCGGACTGGAACATGCCCGTCATGACCGGCATTGAAATGCTGCGGGCGATCCGGGCGGATGAGAAATTGAAAACGCTTCCGGTTCTGATGGTCACGGCCGAAGCTCAAAAGGACAATATCGTCGAAGCCGCGCAGGCGGGAGTCAGCAACTACATCGTCAAACCCTTCACGGCCGAGACCCTGCAAGACAAGATGAACAAGATCTTCAAGTGAGACGCGGGGCTGGTCCATCCGCGACAACCCTACCCAGACCGACGTGGAGGCTCCGGTGAGCGATCAGAATCGGAAATTGTATGAAGAACTCGGCGACCTCGCCCGTTATATCGAACAGACGATGCACGGCTTTCAGAACCTGCAACAGCCGATCGAGGCGGCGTCGCACCAGCTCCCCCAGGCGACGGAACATCTGTCTGACCTCCGCAAGATGAGCGAGGAGGCCACCCACAACGTGATGGGGCAAACCGAGGCCATTCAAGACAATCACGGCCGCCTGCTGACAGCCCTGAACGGCATCCTCGCCAGGCTGAGCCACGCCGGCATCGGCGGGCCGCTTCTGAATGACTTGGAGGCCATGCGGCAACTGTTGAACGACGACGAGAAGCGGCTGATCGAAATCTTCACCGCCCTGTCGTTTCAGGATCTCCTGGCTCAGCGCGTCAATAAATTGGTGACCGTGCTGACCGATGTCGAACACAAGCTGCTGGAGCTGCTCGTGATTTTCGGCTCGCAACACCCCAACGGCCAACAGCGCGACCAGGGCAAGACCGGCGACATGTTGAAGTGGCTGGAGGCCTCCAAGACCACCGCGCTGAAACAGGACCTCGTGGACGACGTGTTGGAGCAGTTGGGATTCGGTTGACTCACCACGGCCATCGCTCAAGAAACTCCGCGCGACATCCGAACAAGGAGTGTCATGGACGCGAATCCAACCCAGGAATCTCCGTCAGCGCCTGTCGATGCGCCGGGCCAGGCCATCATGCGACCGGAGGGGCACCTGACCGTCGCGGAAGCGCGGCGCTTCAAGAGCGAGATGCTCCAATGGACTGCCGGGAACCGGCAGATCACGGTGGATCTCCGGCAGGTGGAACGGCTCGACAGCGCCGCGCTGCAAATTCTCATCGCCGCGGTTCGGACCGGACGCTGTACGATCACGGAGCTTCCTGACGGCATCCGGACGAAACTCGACCAGGCAGGCTGCCTTGGACTGCTTGGCCGCTGAGCGTCAAACGACAGAACGAGTCGTCAACCGTCATTTGTCAAACGTCAAGCGGATAAAGCAGTTCCACGATTGACGATTGACTGTTGACGCCTTTGCACGTCCCGGGAGGGAAAGCGGTGAGCGCCGGATTCGCAACCATGGCCTGGGGCTTTATCCTCGGGCTGGGACTCGGCCTGGGCGCCGGCGTCTGGTGGGTGGCCCGGTGGGGCTCGACGAGCCGGAACACCCCGCCGTTGGCGGCGAATCACGAGACGGCGCAACAGCGAGCCTGGCGGCAGTTGGCGGCGGACGCCGTCCCGCTCATTCCGATTTTGACGAGGCAAATCGAAGGGGTCATGGAACAAACCGAAACGGCCACGCTTCGGATCAATACCGGCATCCTCGCCATCGCGGCACGGGCGGAATCTCAGGTAGCCCGCATCAGGACCCTGCTTGAATCCTTGAAAGCTCGGCCTGCCCACCCGGCGTTCCCGATCGAGACATTGGCGGCCGCCACCGAAACCCTGACCGCCTCTGCCAGAGAGCTGTCCTCGGACGTCACGCGCATCGTCATGGCGCTTCAATTCCAGGACATCACCAAGCAACAACTCCAGCATGTGGTCACGCCGTTGGAACAGCTCCAGGCCTCGATCGAAGCCCTGGTGCGGGGAGACGGACTGGAAGACGACAAGGCCAGCAACCTGCTCCAGGCGCTGCACCAGAGCTATACCATGGAAAGCGAACGAGCGGTCATGGCGCACAGTCTCACGGGACAGGCCGCTCCGTCGGCAGAGACCGGTTCGACCGACGGCGACCGGGAAGGACACGTGACCTTGTTCGCATTGTGACCGACCCCTGGGGCAGGCCCGGAGGAACCGAGATATGGAACAGACCGTATTTGTCATCGACGACTCGCCGACCATGCGCCAGATGGTGGCCTTCACCCTTGCCAATGCCGGCTTCCAGGTGGTCGAAGCTGGCAACGGCCAGGAGGCCTTGGCGAAACTGGAGGCCTCGCCGCAGCCAGCCCTGGTCGTGACCGACTTGAACATGCCGGGCATGGACGGACTGAGCCTGATCCGCGAACTCCGCAAGCTCCCGGCGATGAAATTCGTGCCCATCCTCATCCTGACCACCGAATCGTCCGCGGACAAGAAAGCCGAAGGGCGGTCCGCCGGGGCCACCGGCTGGATCGTCAAACCGTTCAACCCAGACCAATTCATGAAGGTCGTGCAGAAGGTGTTGCCGGCATGAGCGGCGAACTCTCCCAATTCAACGACGCGTTTTTCGAAGAAGCCTCGGAGCACATGACCAACATCGAGGACGGCCTGCTTCAACTGGAGCAGCGCCCGGCCGACCTGGACCTGCTCAATACGATCTTCCGCTCGGCCCATTCGATCAAGGGCGTCGCCGGCATGTTGGGCTTCTCGGCGGTCGCGCAATTCACCCATAAGATGGAGACGCTGCTCGACCAGCTCCGCACCAACAAGCTGGTCGTGACTCCGCCGGTGGCCGATCTGCTGCTCAAGTGCACGGATTGCCTCAAAGCGCTCATCGGGGCCGCAAAGGGAGGGGACCATCCGGACCAGACGTTGGTGGCGGGCCTCGAACAGCAATTGGCCGACTATGCGGCCGGGAAGGTGCCATCGGCCGACCCCGCCGTCCACGCGTCTGTCGCAACTCCGCCGAAAGGCACGGCTCCGGTTCAGTCCAGACCAGCTTCATCGCCAGCCGAAACGGTGCACTACCAATTCACCATCGGCTGGACGCCACCTGGCAATATTTTTCAGATCGGCCTCGACCCGATGCAGGTGATCAAGGACCTGCGGAATCTCGGAACGGTGTCTCACCTCAAGGCCGACGCCAGCCGCCTGCCCGACCTCGCCGCGATGGATCCGGAACGTTGTTACCTGTCCTGGTCCCTGGTGCTGGACACGGCCAAGACGCAGGAAGTCGTCGAGTCGGTGTTTGAGTTCGTCAAGGAAGACAGCATCCTCAGCATCCTCGACACGACGCCGGACCAGCCGATGTCGGTCGCCCCTGTCCCCGCCCCGCCTGCCGAGAGCGAGGGCGCCCATGTGAAGCCCTTGGGCGAGATTCTCGTCGAAAGCGGCGCGGTCACGCCGGAGGATTTGAACCGGGCCTTGTCGCAGCAGAAGAAAGTCGGCGAGATCCTGGTCGAACAGCATGTCGTGACCCCCCAACAGGTCGCGCAGGCCCTGGAAACGCAGAAGCAGGCGGAGGCCGCGGCGCAGGCCAAGAAGGCCGACACCACCACGATCAGGGTGGACACGGCCAAGATTGACCGCCTCATCAATCTGGTCGGCGAGCTCGTCATCACCCAGTCCATGCTGACCGATCTGGGGAAACACTTTTCCCTGGCCAAGATGCCGCTGTTGCTCGAACGCATGGCGCAGCTCGAGCGCAATACGCGCGAGATCCAGGAGCGCGTCATGGGCATCCGGATGCTGCAGATCGGCACCGCGTTTCAGCGATTCCCCAGATTGGTCCGGGATCTCGCGCAAAAGAGCGGCAAGAAAATTCAGCTCGTGACCGCCGGCGAGGAAACCGAACTGGACAAGAGCGTCATCGAGAGCATTGGCGACCCCTTGACCCACCTGATCCGCAACTCGGCGGATCACGGCCTGGAGCCTCCCGACGAACGGCTGGCCGCCGGCAAGCCCGAGCAGGGCACGATCAAGCTGAACGCCTTCCACGAGGGCGGCAACATCTGCATCACGGTCGAGGACGACGGGCGCGGCCTCAACCGCGACCGCATCCTCGCGAAGGCGATCAAGCAGGGCTTGGTCCAGGAAGGCGAGAAGCTCCCCGACGACCAGATCTGGCAACTGATCTTCAAACCCGGCTTCTCGACCGCGGAGAAGATCACCGATGTGTCGGGCCGCGGCGTGGGCATGGACGTTGTCAAACGCAACATCGAGGCGCTGGGCGGCACCGTCGGGATCAAGACGATCCCTGGGAAGGGCACTCTGTTCACGCTGAAACTGCCGCTCACGCTCGCCATCATCGACGGCATGACCGTGCGGGTGGGCAAAGAGCTGTACATCATCCCGCTGGTGTCGATCGTCGAGTCGATCCAACCTCGCCCCGATACGATCCGCACGATCATCGGACAGGCCGAGCTGATCAACGTGCGCGGCGCCTACCATCCGATCCTACGGCTGCACCAGGCATTCCATATCGAACCGGAACACACGGATCTACTGGACAGCATCCTGGTGATCGTCGAAACCGAGGGAGAGCGGGTGGCCGTGATGGTGGACGAGTTGGTCGGGCAACAGCAGGTCGTGATCAAGAGCCTGGAGAAGAATTTCCGGAAGGTGCAGGGCATTGCCGGCGCCACGATCCTGGGGGACGGGACGGTGGGGTTCATCCTGGACGTGCGCGGCCTGCTGGATCTGACCAGGCGGATCGAGCCTGTCGCGGCATAGAGAGAGTGGCAGGGCGTCAACCGTCATTCGTCAAACGGTCGGAGCCCAAGTCGGACGGACGATTGGCGAATGACGCATGACGAATGACGAGCAACAGGGAGGCAATTATGGCATCAGCAGTCGAGACGTCCACAGACAGCAATCAGCAGATCGGCCTCGCCACGGACGGCAGCCAGTACCT
>DATIBM010000235.1:0-2984 GCA_035457545.1 Nitrospiraceae bacterium | reverse complement strand
CCGGCGTCCCTGGACGACGGCGGTGGCTTCCAGTTCTTCGGCCGATTCGAATCCTGCCCGCCTCATCCATTCCAAGGCTTCGCTCGTCTTGTAACAGCGGCCTCGCGCGGTATTGACCAGGATGTGCACCGCAAACGCGGTCGTCCAGGCAGGGGCCGTCTCGCTTTCATCCAGAAAGCGATCCTTGATGACCAGCCGTCCGCCTGGCGACAGATGCTCAAAGGTCTTGGCCACCAACGCGGCGTTCATCTCAAAGTCTTGATAGTGGAGAATGTCGGACATCAGGATCAGATCATAGGGACCACCCAGAGGATCACGGTTGAAATCCCCCGGCTGAAGACGGATACGGCCTTCCAACCCGGCCTCTTTGACGACCCGCTCGGTCATGCGCAAGGTTTCCGGCAAGTCGAAGACCGTGGCCGTCAGGTCGGGATAGGTCTGACAAAACGCCATGGCATTGGTGCCGGCGCCGCCTCCCAGATCCAGCATCGTTCGGGCCTGTCCCGCATCCAGGCGCTTCGCGAAGCCGGGGCCGGACTGTTGGCCGATGCGATGGAGCACCGACAAGACGTTCGCGCCGAGTTCGGGGTCGGTCTCGAAGACATGCCGGTTGACCGAAGACCGGCCGGTTCTGATCGCCGTCTCGAGACGCCCCCAATTGTCCCATTCGGCGTCATGCAGGACCAACAGGTGGCCGACATACTGCGGAGACGTCTTGATCAAATGTTGCTGGGCCACGGAGGTATTGGCGTACCGCTCCTCCGATTTGACCAGGACCCGCATCGCCACCAGCGCATTGAGCAGCAACGCCAAAGTCCCCTCATGGACTCCCAGCCTGTCGGCCGCTTCCCTCGCCGTCCTCGCCTTCCCGTCCAAACAGGAAAACACGTCCAACTTCACGGCGGTCAACAGGATTTTCGTTTCCCAGTAGTATCCAAGCTGGAAAATCTCGGCCAGAGTCAGATCGCGAGCCACGTGCACCCCATCAGGATGAATCCGGGCATAATACCGAGTCCGTTCGAGCAAAGGCAAGGTCGCGACGAGAGGACCGGCGCCGAACGCCACCCTGGGAAAAGCAAGAGGGCAGCCGCTCGTCCGAGCGGCTGCCCTCTATCTGCTTTCGTCGCGAACGCGGATCAGCGTGCGCGTAGGATTACTTCTTGACCTGGAAATCCGCCTTCACGGACCCGCCCTCGGGCACATCCACGTCGGCTTCCATCTTTCCGGCGAACGGATGCCAGGCCATGATCTTGTGCTTGCCGGCCGGCACATCCTTGAGTTCGAACGTCCCGTCCTCTTTCACCACGGCATAGTGCTTGTTCTGGACCGGGAGGAAGAAGCCCTGCATGAACTCATGTTGATCGCACTGGAGACGGAAGAAGGACCCCGCCTTCTCTTGCCGGAGCGTGATCGGCTTTTCGAGCTTGGATCCCTTTTCAGCAAGACCGATGTTGAAAATGGTGGAGGAACTGGGTCCCTTGACCTCGAAGGAATGCGGATTGTGGAGCACGCCTTTCACCGACTTCGGATCGTCAGGGTCCGCATCGTGATTCTCGACGCGGAACATTTTCTTGTTCACGACGATGCCGCTGAACGGCTGAAAATCACAGAACTCCGCGACGACATCCGTGCCCCCGTATCCGTCCATGAACGCCTTGTCTTCGATGTCACGAACCGACACCACCGCGTTCTTCAACGCCCCGTCCTTGCCGACCTCGATCGTCTTGAGGAACCGCTTGTCCCCATCCATCACGTCCTTGTTCGGAATCTTGGGACAGAATTTCGGATTGGGGAACTTGGAAAACAAGAACTCCTTCTGCTCGGACTTGCCGGCATAGGTCACCTTCCCGGTCACGGTGCCGCCGGCAAAGGACGCCAGCGGAGCCGCCAGGAAGGAGGCCGCGATCAGACCCGACATACCTAGTAACGCACCTGTCTTCATGATGACTGCCTCCTTGATGGTTGAACAAAATCTTTCGGTGTCCATGCCGACCAGCCCCAGGAAAATTCTACTCTGTGCCTCAAGGCTCCACAAGGCAGGGGTCGTGAAGCTGGTTGGCCGCACCCATTCCCCTAGTTAGACGCACGAGTGATCGGAGGGACTGTACCGACTCCCAAAAGAGCCACTTTTATACAGAATCCACCCTCGTGAGTCAACCGTGCCGCAACCGGCTCCATGGGCCGGTTGCACGGTCTGGACCGCGGCAAGAAGATGGCTCACGAACGCGCCTGCGCCGCCTGCTGATCCTGGCGCAGCAGGCGAATCAATGAGGCGGCCGCTGTCGCCTGCACCGCCGCATCCTGGTCACGCAAGGCCTCCTTGAGGTCCGGAATGTGGTCGCGGTCTCCGATGCGGCCCAGGGACCGGGCCGCGGCAATCCTGGGGCGTGGCAGGGGATCGTGCAGGATCTGATCCAGATAGGCCAGCGCAGCCTGCCGATTCGGCCCCGCGCCTCGCGCCAGTGCCTTGGCGACCGCCGAACGAGGCCCTGGGTCCTGGGCTCGCATAAGGCCGCGCACGGCTTCCTCGATGTCCGGGAAGGGCTCGCCTAACCGGAGCATCGAATCCACCGCCGCGCCCTTCACCCCCGGATCCGGATCTTGAAACGCCTTTCGGAGAACAGGGACAGCCTCTTTTTTCCCCAATTCGCCCAGCGCGACCGCCGCGCTGGACCGGACCGCCGGAATCTTGTCGCTCATCAGCTTCACGAGCGGCTCCAACCCCTCTGCCCTCCCCAACATACCCAACGCCGCCGCCGCCCCGCCCCGCACGGACGGTTGTGGATCGCGGCTGCCCGCGATCGCGAACTCCAACCCGCGCGGGTCCTTGAGCTCTCCCATCACGCGCAAGGCCGTGCTTCGCGCCTCGGGGTTCGCGGCTTGCGCAGCCTGCGTCAGCCCTGCCCAGGATTCCTTGTGACCGAACCGCAGCAGGGCTCCGATGGCCTGGACCCGCACCATCGGTTGCTCGTCGTTCAGCGCCT
>DATIBM010000234.1:0-9182 GCA_035457545.1 Nitrospiraceae bacterium | reverse complement strand
AGGTCTTGACCCGCTGCCGGACCAGTTCGTCGAGGATGAGCTTCTCCCGATACTGGTGCGTCCGGTCGCGGATCGATTGGCTCTGGTCGAGTCCCAGTTTCTTGGCTTCCTGCATGAAGAGTTCGTGGGTGATCAATTCCTCCAGAAACTGGCGCTTGCCGCCCGCCCGCTCGTAACGGGCGCGCGTCGCCTCCGCCAGCTCCTTCCAGCGATAGTCGAACTCTTCCTGCGTGATCATGCGACCGTTGACGATGGCGACAATCGGCGGGTCGCTGGAAGCCGGCTGACACCCGACGACCCCAAGGCCGATCAGGCTCAGCAGACAGGCGAGCACGAAGTGGCGCCGCAGAAGCAGCCGTCGCATGGCGGGCTTTGCGCGCCAATCCCCCTTCGCCGATTTCGTCGAGTTCGCCGACAAGGCTCTGTTCATGGAAGATTCAGCCGTCCAAGCGGGAGAGGCGTTCACCGACGAGGTACCGCTTCACTGGTATCACAGCCCTGGAGGGTTTGCAAGGACAGGCTCAATTCCGGAAACAGGGACGCCCACTCGTCGGTCGGCATCTGAATCTCCACCGAGGTGGGAGACAGGAACCGAAGCCGCCACTGGTACCGGTCCATCAAGGCCTGAACGCCGCGTTCCGGCGGCGAGGCCTTGGGCAGGAACGACAGGACAACTGCGTGATGCTTCACCTCGACCGAGGCGAGCCGGAGCACCTTGGCCAGGGTGCGAACCTGCATCACCTCAAACAGGCGCTCGACAGGGTCAGGCAATGGGCCGTAGCGATCCTGTACCTCGCTGTGGATCAAGGCCAGCTCTCCGACCTTGGAACAGGAGGCCAAACGCTTGTACAACGCCAACCGCTGGTGGGCATCGGTCACGTACTCCTCGGGAATGTAGGCGGAGACGTTGAGGTGGAGGGTCGGATCCGGTTCCTCCTCGACCAGGTCCCCCTTCAATTGGTGGACTGCCTGTTCCACCATGCGCAAATAGAGATCGAGGCCGATGGCCGAGATATGGCCGGACTGTTGGCGTCCCAGGAGGTTGCCGGCGCCGCGGATTTCCAGGTCCGCGGCGGCGATCCGGAAGCCGGACCCCAATTCGGTGAATTGCTGGATGGCGATCAGCCTCTTCTGCGCATCCGAGGTCAAGGTGCCTTCGTCGGGGACGAGGAAATAGGCATAGGCCTGCTGGCCTCCTCGTCCTACGCGCCCGCGCAGTTGATAGAGCTGGGCCAGGCCGAACGTATCGGCCCGGTTCACGATGATGGTATTGGCGTTCGGAATGTCCAAGCCCGATTGAATGATGGCCGTGGCCAGCAGCACGTCCGCCTCCCGGCGCAGAAATTTCAGCATGACGGATTCGAGCAGCCGGCCGTCCATCTGCCCGTGCGCCATGACTACCCGGGCCTGAGGGACGAGCTGCTGAAGCCAGCTCCCGGTCCTCTGCAAGGTTTCGACACGGTTGTGGACGAAGTAGACCTGGCCGCCGCGGCCGAGTTCGCGAACGATGGCGTCGCGCACCGCGGTCTCGTTGAAACGGACGACCTCCGTGCGAATGGCCAGCCGCCCGGCCGGCGGGGTTTCGATGACCGAGAGATCGCGGACCCCCGACATGCCCATCTGCAGCGTGCGCGGGATCGGCGTCGCCGTCAAGGTGAGGACGTCGACTTGGGTGCGAAGCTGTTTCATCCGTTCCTTGTGACGGACGCCGAACCACTGTTCTTCGTCGATGATGACGAGCCCCAAATTGCGGAACGTCACGTCTTTCTGGAGGAGGCGATGGGTGCCGATGATGACGTCGATGACGCCGGCCGCGAGGTCCCGGAGGATCACCTTCGTTTCTTTTGAGCTTTGGAAGCGCGAGAGCAAGCCGACGCGCGCCGGAAACGGGGCAAATCGTTGCACGAAGTTGTCGTAATGTTGATGGGCCAGCAACGTGGTGGGCGCGAGCACGGCGACCTGTCGGTTGTGTTCCACCGCCATGAAGGCCGCCCGCATGGCGACCTCGGTCTTGCCGTAGCCCACGTCGCCGCAGACCAGCCGGTCCATCGGTCTTGTGGACGCGAGGTCCCGCTTGATGTCCTCAATCGCCCGCAATTGATCGGGCGTCTCTTCATATTCGAAGGCCGCCTCGAACTCATGCAACAGCGTGGTCTCTCCATCGTAGGCCCCTCGCTGCACCACCTCCCGGCTGGCATAGAGCTCCACCAGCTCGTGCGCCATCTCCTCGATATCTTTCTTGACGCGCGCCTTGGTTTTCTCCCAGGCCGTTCCTCCCAGACGGTCGAGTCGCGGGAGGCTGCCCTCGGAGGCGATATACCGTTGGACCTGGTTGAGCCGGTCGAGCGGGACGTAGAGGGTGTCGCTGCGGGCGTATTCCAAGACAAGATAGTCGCTTTCGAAATCTTGGACGGACAAACGTTTCAAGCCTCGATAGCGCCCGATCCCGTATTGGACATGGACCACATGATCGCCTTCGTGCAGTTCCTCCAACGAGGACAGGAATGCGGCGGTCTTGCTCTTGGGGGGCGGCTTGTGGCGGGCGCTCTTGGCGAAGACCTCCTCTTCGGTGACAAGCGACAACCCCTGATCCCGCCCGATGAATCCCGCCGACACGTCCCCGCACAGGACGTAAAATGGGAGTTTCTGCCCCGTGTCGAGGGTCCACGCAGCCGGCGTCCAGGGGGTCGCCGGGAGATCATGTTCGGCAAAGAGGGCGAGGAGGCGGTCGACTTGGCCGCGGGAGCGAGCCACCAGGATGACGACACCGGCACTGCGCAGGCGGTCGAGGAGGCTCAGGGTTTCGGTGAAGGGCGTGCCTCGGAGCCCCAGCCCGGTGCTGGCAGGGCTCTGTGCGGGGAACTCCACCACCGGATCGCATGCCGGCCCGGGTGCGACGACGGATTCCAGCATGAGCGTGGGCCAACCTTGCGCCTGATCCAGCAGGTGCTCCCAGAGGCAATACTGACGATCGGGCGTCGGATACGGTTCCTGTTGTCCCGACTCGCTGTGGTGAAGATATTCGTCCTCGACCGTTTTCCAAAAAGCCTCTGCAGCCTTCGAGAGGGACGCCGGCTGATCCTGGACGAGAACGGGAGGCCTGTCGAAGTAGTCGAGGAGCGTGTCCATCCGGGGATACCATGAAGGCACCCGCCATTCGGCATCCGGGTCCAACGGGCGCAGGGAATCGGTGCCGTCCGCCGGCGGGATGGCTTCGCGCGCGGGAAGAATCCAGGCCTCGTGGCGTTTGGCGGCGGAGGTTTGCGATTCGATGTCGAAGCAGCGAATGGACTCGACCGTGTCTCCCAGGAACTCGATCCGCAGCGGATCGTCGTAGGCGGTGGAATAGATATCGACAATGCCGCCGCGAATGCTGAACTCTCCGGGAATCTCTACGACCGACGCTTGGCGATAACCCAGTCGAAGGAGACGGACGACCAGGTCCTCCCGCCCGATCGTCTGGTTGAGGGTCAACGACAGGATGCTGGTGCGGAAGCTCTCGCCCGGCAGCAAGCGCTGAAGGATCGCCTGGCTGGATGTGACCAGCACCGTCGGGTCGCCTTGCGACAGCCGAAGCAGCGCGCGCATTCGCCTTGCGATGACCTGCACGTGCGGGGTCGTGGCTTGGTAGGGAAGCAGCTCCCAAGCGGGGAAAAACGTCAGCCGCTCGGGAGGCAGGTCGAGAAGGGTATGAAAGAATAACAGATCGTCGAACAACTGCTGCGCCGCTTCCTGGCCGTCGGTGACCAGGACCCAGGAGCGAGGCAGTTTTTCCTTCCGGCTTTCGGGATTGGCGAGCAGCGTGAGAAGAAAGGCGGCCCCGGACCCGATCAGGTCGCTCAAGCAGGGAATTCGGGTTCCGTCGGCCAGCGCCTCTCGGATGGGCCGGAGCAGGTCGTTCCAGTACCGGGTACGCAATGATTCAGACACGGGGGCAGGCTAAGACGAATGTGAGAGAATCTTCTGGACGAGGGCGGTTGTCGAAACCCCCGGAACGAGAGGAATCGCGAGGACGCGCCCCCCGCGGCCTTCCACAATATCCCGCCCGACGATCTGGTCCGGTTCCCAGTCGCCTCCCTTCACCAACACGTCGGGTTGTACGGCCCGAATCAGTGCGTAGGGGTCCGGCTCGTCAAACAACACGACATAATCGACGCAGGCGAGGGCGGCGAGCACCTCCGCCCGCTGGGAGTCGGGCACAATCGGACGCTCTGCGCTCTTCTTGAGGCCTCGGACGGAACGGTCCGTGTTCACCCCGACCACCAGCACATCCCCCAACTTGCGGGCAGCCTGGAGATACCGCGTGTGGCCTACATGGAGAAGGTCAAAACAGCCATTCGTAAACACAATGCGCGCGCCGGCCTTCCGCTTGAGGTCAAGTTCCCGCGCCAGCGCCGCTTGTGAGAGGATTTTCCCATTCATGGAGCGCATCTTACCGAGAGCCGGTCTGGAATCCTAGTGGCTGCCTGTCCGGAGGGATGGATGGGGGATCTCGGGGTCCCGCATTGACGCGATATGGGGAGTCGATGTGGAGTCGGCCGGGATTTCGAAGGGAAGCCGCAGTTGGCCAGTGGGGCTCTCTCGATTGCCGACGCCAGGGTCCTGCCGCAGCGCAAGATCGCGATGATTCCCTGTCCGGGACTCGGCCGAGCTTGCGTGCCGGTCGAGCTGTTCCGGTGCTTCTTTCAATGGACCATGACAGAGGGCGCAGATGTGGAGGCGGGGGCGGATGGTTCGTCTGAGGCGACGATAGACCTCTCCACACCATTGACACCGCCAGGCATGTCGCGCCAGCGCGCGCACTTCGTTCGAGAGGGAATGGTAAATCGTGATGCTGAGGGACCCATGCCGGTTGATCTCCCGCATTTTCTTTCGAAAATCAGGCCCATGGTCGGGCCGGCGCTTGAGGATGTCATATTGCCATTGATGGATCATCTCGTGGGCCAAGGTATTCAGGATGAGCTGTTCGCGGCTCAAGGGATCCGCCGGCATCTGTCCGATTAAAGGGAGGGATAATCGGATGCAGCGACGGTCTCTATCGGGCAGTGAAAATTCGGGCACGTTGGTTCGGGGTCCTACACGACTCATGAAGAGCCCTAAGGAGGACGTCAGACGTCCACTCCACTGGATGGGGATCGGCGGCAGACGCCCGGCAAAATATTGTCGATTGAACCGCTCCCAGGAGGCAAGGACGTCGGCGGATCCAAGAAGGACCCGCGGCGTCTCCAGATGAGGTAGGATCGACATTTACGCAATCCCCGAAGGCAGGAGTGTATGGTCACTCCTTCGAATCTACACCCATGCAAGCCTCGCAATCATCATTTTTCTGACCCTTTCGAGGCAAAAATAGCATCTCCAGGGGGTTGATAGGTCTCTCCGGACATCAGTACAGTAAGCGCCTACCGAGGGCAATAGGATCCACATCCCGGCCTCGACGACCCTATTTCTATTCCGTTCCAGAGAAGTGTCGATGCCAGCACCACGGCTCGCTAGAGGAGGAGAGAAACAGATGAGGAGTCAACGAACCCTGCAACGAATCGCGCGCACGATGGTCGTGGTGAGCGTCATCGGATTGTTGGCGGCCTGTGGCGGCGGTGGAGACAGCGCACCGGTCCCACCGGACATTCAGACCACTGCGGTGCCGTTCGCTGACGTGGCTCTGAACTATTCCACCGCGTTGACCGCAACCGGCACCGGTCCGCTCACGTGGACCAGAACGAGCGGCGCACTGCCCGCGGGAATGGACCTGGCTACAGACGGCACTCTCTCCGGGACTCCCACCAGCACCGGACAATTTTCCTTCACCGTGGAGGCGAGCGGACCAGGTGGCAAGGATACCGCGGATTTTGTGCTCACCGTTCGTGACAAAGTGCATCTGGCTTCTGTAAACAGTTCCGGGGGGCAGGGAAATGGCGACAGTGGGTTCAGCCTGCCGCCCGCGCGTCCAGCGGGCCGTCCCAGCTTCAGCCAGGATGGCCGATTCGTCGCGTTCGAGTCGTTGGCCACGAATCTCATCGCCAATGACAATAATCTCTTGAGGGACATTTTTGTCTATGATCGGCAGAATGGTCAGACGGCAAGGGTTTCTATTGCGACAGGGGGGGCCGAATCCCTGGGAGGTGCCAGTCAGAACGCGCGGATGACTCCGGATGGCCGGTTCGTGGTGTTTGATTCGTTCGCGACCAATCTTGTGACCGGCGACACAAATGCCACCAGCCAGGGCGGAGGAGGACGGGATATCTTCATTCATGATCGGAACAACAGCACAACAGAGCGAGTGTCCGTGAATAGCGCAGGAGAGCAAGGGTTCTGCAATGTTCTCCCTGCAGGGGGCGTCGAGTGCAACAGTTTCAGTGGGTCCATCAGCGCGGACGGACGGTACGTCGCCTTTTCTTCCTATGCGCAGAATTTGGCCTCCGGGGCTAACACCTTCTCGAATGTTTACGTGCGCGACCGTCAAAGCGGAGCGACGACGCGCATTTCCGTCGGTGCTCAGGCGAATGGGAATACGAATGGCGATAGCCTCGCGGCGGCGATCAGCGCCGATGGAAATTTCGTTGTTTTCGAATCGCGGGCGAGCGACCTCGTGACGACTAACGGCGCCGCCGACACGAACGGTGTATCCGACATCTTCGTCTGGTCCAGGGCGACAGGAAACATTACCAGAGTGTCGACCGGGGATACGGGAAACATCGCAAACGGGGCCAGTTTCCAACCCACGATCAGCGCCAATGGCCAGGTGGTTGCCTTTGCGTCGGGCGCAAGCGACCTCGTGCCGAATGATGTCAATGGCCAACAGGACATCTTTGTGAAAACCTGGCAGCCGACCGGCGCAGGACCAGTTCAGCGAGTCTCGGTGGATGCCTCCGGCGTGGAAGGAAATGGGGACAGCGCCGGTCCGTTCCTCAGCCCGGACGGTAATTTTGTGATGTTCGAATCTCGTGCCACCAATCTTGTGCAGGGGGCTGCAACAAACGGCAACCTCCATGTGTTTGTCGCCAATCGATCCGCTGGCGCCACCGGCGCAGTTTTTATGAAGCGGATGTCGGCGAGCAGCGCCGGTCTCGATGGCGACGGGGATAGCCAATTCGGCGTGATCAGCGATGATGGCCGGTTTGTTGGCTTCAGCTCCTTTGCGACAAATCTTGTGGCCAATGACACGAATGGGTTTGGAGACGTGTTCATCGCTCAGCGATAGATAAGCGAGTGGTCGATGCTCGTAGCCGGTGGCCTCTTCGAGGCCACCGGCTTTTTTTTGTGGAGGAGAGGGACCAGAATGTCGACCATCCCGCCGGCCAACTGACATCGATCGAAACGACTCCCCAAGTCTCGGAATTCTTCCAGCCATCCTCACGAGGGAGTCCTGACACCTCTACGGTATAGACGGTCTGTCGGCCTCATAGGATTGTAGGCTCATGCGTTGCGAGAGCCACGGCAATCTACACGTCCTACCTGCTGTACGGAGGGAACATATGGAACAGGGCGGCCGGCGTTCGGGAATGATCCACGGGTTTCTGTTTCTAGCAGTCGCCGGCGTCCTCGCCGGCTGTAGTGGCGGAGGCGCCGGAGGAGGTGGCGGGGAAGGAAAGACGGTTGTGGTTCCGCCGGCTATCACCACGACGAGACTGCCGCTGGCGGATGTCATGTTGTCGTATGATTCGGCCCTAGAGGCGACCGGAAGCCCTGAAATTACCTGGTCCCTCTCGGGTGGATCGTTGCCGACTGGAGTCACGCTGTCGGGCGCGGGCACGATCTCCGGGACGCCGACCCTACCAGGACAGTTTCCCGTGACTATTACAGCCGTCGGGCCAGGCGGCAGCGACGTAAAGAGCTTTACCTTCACGGTTCGACCTCGGACGAGTTTGATCTCAGTCAGCAGCGCTGGACAACAAGGCAGTGCGGAAAGCGGCGCGCCTCCAGCCTATGGGGGAGAGGCGGAACTCAGCGGCGACGGGCGGTTTGTCGTGTTCAATTCATCAGCCGGAAATCTGGTGTCCGGCGATACAAACGGAAAGCGGGACATATTTCTTCATGATCGAGCAACGGGCGAGGTCAGCCTCATTTCTTCCGGAGTAGCAGGAACCCCATCGGACGGAGACAGTCCTCTCGGCGCGATCAGCGAGGACGGCCATATCGTCGCCTACCATTCCTTTGCGACGAATCTTGTCAACGGCGATCAGAACGGGGCGGGTGATGTGTTCGTGTGGGACCGCAATACCCAACAGACCACGCGAGTCTCGGTGGTGACGCTGAGCGGAGCGGAAGGACTGTGCGACGTCCCTCCCGCCGGCGGTCTCGACTGCACGAGCTACGATCCGCATCTGAATTATGACGGCAATCTTGTCGTGTTCGGTTCAACCTTTTCAAATTTGATCTCGGGTGATACCAACGGCCAAGCCGATATCTTTGTCCATGACCGAACAACCAAAGTGACGGAACGGGTTTCGGTGGGGCCGGCCGGCCTCGAAGCCGATGGGTTCAGCGGCAACCCGGGCATCAGCGCGGACGGCCGCTATGTCATCTTCGAGTCGAAGGCCACCACGCTGATCGGAGCTGGACAGGATACCAACGGGTTCTCAGACATTTTCGTGCATGACCGAGCCACCGGACAGACGACGCGCGTGTCGGTTGGGGCAGGCGGGATCGAGGGAAATGATCACAGCTTTACCCCTTCCATCAGCCGCGATGGGCGGATCGTCGCCTTTTGGTCTCTGGCCAGCAATCTTGTGGCCAATGATACCAACGGCGTCGCGGATGTTTTTGTAGTGGACTGGCAGTCTCCATCTCCCACGGTGCGTCGAGTCTCTGTGGATCAAAATGGTGCCGAAGGCAACGGCGAGAGCCGTGTGCCGATGTTGAGCCGCGATGGAAGATTCGTGGTCTATGAATCCGATGCAAGCAATCTGATCGGCGCCGGACAGGATACCAACGGTCAGACCGATATTTTCGTGGTCGATACCGAACCGGGCGCGGTCAACCCGGTCCGTCGCGTCTCGGTGGATGGAGACGGAGCGGAAGCCGTCGGCGGAGCGAGTTTCTTCGCCGCAATCAGCGCCGACGCCCGGTTCGTTTCATATACCTCGCGTGCCACGAACCTTGTTGCGAACGACCTCAACGGCGTCGCCGATGTCTTCGTGACGCAGCGTCCGTAGCGATTCTGGATGGGAGCGGGGCCGGGGGGG
>DATIBM010000233.1:0-6967 GCA_035457545.1 Nitrospiraceae bacterium | reverse complement strand
TCCGCGATCCATGTACAGGACGGGCAGGTCGTCCGAAAAGGCGAGGTCTTGATCGAACTGGACTCGACGCAAAATCGAGCGGACCGGGAACAGGCGTTGAACGAATATCGCGCGGCCAAGACGGAGGCGGCGCGACTCCGGGCTCTGATCGCCGGCAACCCGATCCTGGAGCCGCCGGAAGATGCAGAGCCGGCAATGGTGGCGTTGCAACAGCAACTGTTGCGCGATCAACTGGCCGAGTACCGCGCTCGTGTGGAAGCGGCCCACTCACTGGTCGAGCAACGACGGGCGGCGGTCGACGCCACCGGGGAGAACATCCGCCGGTTGGAGGCGACCGTGCCGATCGAGGCCGAGCGGGCCGCGGCCTACAGGCGGTTGCTCGACCATCAGTACGTGTCCAAGATGGACTATTTGCAATTCGAGCAACAGCGGATCGACAAGGCGCAGGAACTGGCGCAGAACCGGCAGAAGCTGGTTCAGGATCGGGCGGCCTTGGCCGAGGCGGAGAAGAACGCGCGTGCCCTGGTCTCGGAATTCCAGCAGAGCAAACAGGCGGAGCTGTCCGCGGCGGAGACGAAGGCGGTCTCGCTGGCGCAGCAGGTCGTGAAGGCCGGTCAGAAGGCTGAACTACAAACGTTGGTATCGCCGATCGACGGCGTGGTGCAGCAACTCGTCGTCCACACGGTCGGCGGGGTCGTCACCCCGGCGCAATCGCTGTTGATCGTGGTGCCGCAGGACCATCCGGTGGAGGTCGAGGCGCAGGTGGAGAACAAAGACGTGGGTTTCGTTCAGGAAGGCCAGGAGGTCGAGATCAAAATCGAAACCTTCCCCTTCACCATTTACGGGACGGTCCCGGGGAAGGTATTGAGCGTCTCGGACGATGCCGTGCCGCTCGATAAGGAAAAGGGCGGCCTGGTCTATGCCACCAGGGTGAGCATGGATCGCGCGACCATGCAGGTGGAAGGCAAGCCGGTCCATCTCTCGCCCGGCATGGCCGTCACAGTCGAAATCAAGACCGGCCGCCGCCGCGTCATGGAGTATCTGCTGAGCCCGCTCCTCAAGTCGGTCAAAGAGAGCCTGCGCGAGCGGTGACGGCTCTGATAGAACGGATGGAAGACTGACAGGCGCTCAGTGGTGAGAGTAGGCAAAGCGCAGCGCCTCGGCGAAGGTGCGATACTCGCGGAAATCGATCGGTCCCAGGTCGGGCGGTAATGGCGCACGATTGAACAAGAACGTGATCAGACGGCTGTAGCGGCTCTACCAACGGCAGGCTGTTTGGAAGGCTTCCTGCATCGACGGATGGTTGCGCCACGGAGAGAGATCCAGCCGATCGTTGACCAAAATTTCCAGCCAGAGACTGCGCCGACCGCGAGGGGTGGCCAGGGCGGCCTCGATCGAATCAGTTCCAAGATAAGCCGGCAAGAGCTTGAGCGGCGTCGAGGAATGATGGGAAGCATCCGAGTCCAACATGCGCCGAGTGTACCATAACGCCCATCCGCGACGAAGGGAGAGGAACCAGACAATGGCCATAACCGTTATCGATTCGAACGGCCGCGCCATCGTCTTGCCCATGTGATTTGTTTCGACTACTGTATGGCCCGCCGGGCATGCGCGTCCTGTGTCCCCGTTTGGCTTCCCGCGCATGCCGTACTGAAAAGACCATGCCGAGAAACGATCAAGTCACCCGCCAGTGGCATATTCTCCGGCGCCTCGAGGCCGCCAAACGGGGCCTGACGCTGGACGAACTCTTGGCGGAGCTGCCTGGCGATCTTCCCAAACATTCTCGCACGATCCGGCGCGACCTGGCCGCGCTGGAGGCGGCGAACTTTCCCTTGGTCACCGAACGGGTCGATGGCAAGGTGCGGTGGCGGCTCATGGAGGGCTTTCGCAATATCCCGGCCCTGGGGCTCTCGCCGACCGAGGTCATGGCCGTGGCCTTCAGCCGGCATCTGCTCGCTCCGCTGGAAGGAACCGTGCTCAAGGCGGCGCTCGACTCCGCGATGCAGAAGGCATCGGCCAGCATTCCGCCCCCCGCCATGGAGTTCGTGCGCCAACTGGAGCAGTCGTTCTCCGTCGGGCTGGGGCCGCACAAACGGTACCGGGACCACCGCGCGACGATCGACCTCTTGACCAAGGCGATCACGCGCGGGCGCACGGTCCAGATGCGCTACTACTCGGCGTCCCGCCTGGCGACCACGCGGCGCGAGGTCGATCCCTACCGGCTGCGGTATGTCGACGGCGGCCTGTACCTGATCGGCTACTGTCACTGGCGCAAAGATGTCCGGCTGTTCGCGGTCGAGCGGATCCGGTCCTGTACGCTCACGGACCATCCCTACCAGATGCCGCTCGATGGCGACGTGGAGACCTACATCGAAGATGCGCTCATCGTCATGCGCGGGAAGCGCATCGAGGTCGAGCTGCTGTTCGACAAGGCCACCGCGGCCTGGGTGCGGGATCGCATCTGGCATCCAAGCCAGCACCTCACCCAGCTCAAGGACGGGAGGCTCCGCATGGGTCTCACCGTGGCCGACACGAGGGAGTTGCTCGGGTGGATCTTGAGCTTCGGAAACGGCGTCCGGGTGGTGAAGCCGGAAAGTCTGAAAGCCGCCGTGCGAGAGGAAGCACAGGCCATCGCCGAAGGGGTATAGGCGCCATCTGGAGCAGTGACCGCGGAGAGCCCGAGTTGCGCCTTCTTGTCAGGACGCCGGAAAACCGATATTCTTGCCCGCATAGGCGCCGGGCGATGCCGTGACAGATACCGATCTGCCTGGTACCCGCGCTTCGTTGGCGCTTCGTTGCGATCAGAACCCGCTGAACGGGCGGCGAGCGGCGTCAGACGAAAAAAAAAGGGGGGCCTATGGCAACCGTCAACTGGCGAGACCATATCGTATGCGACCCGCAGGTGCTCGGAGGAAAACCGGTCCTGCAGGGCACACGGCTTGCGGTTGAGTTTGTGCTCGATCTTCTGGCGGCGGGGTGGGATCGAACCGCGATCCGTGAGAATTATCCGAACTTAACTGAGGAGCGGGTCCGTGCGGTCCTCGCCTACGCGGCCGAGACCTTCCGTGAGGAACGGTTTTACCTGTTGCCCCCAGCCGGCACACCGGCATGAGGGACCGCTATCTGGCCAACGAGAATTTCCCGGCGGCCATCGTCCGGACGTTGCGAGCAGCCGGTGACGACGTCCTTTATGCCGGGGAGACTCTGATTGCCGCACCGGATGAACAGGTGCTGCGTGCGGCGCTTGATCAGAACCGCGTCGTGCTCACCTTCGATCAGGATTTCGGCGAACTGGTGTTTCATCATCGGCAGCCGCCTCCTCCGGGCGTCGTTCTGTTCCGCCTGGGCGGGCTGTCGCCGGAAGGGTTACTCGCTTTTTTGAGCACGTTCTTCGGTTCGAAACCGACGCTCCGGGGCTTTTTCACGGTGGCCAGCCCCGGGCACTTCCGGCAAATTCCGATAACCCGCCCAAACACACTGAAGACCTAACCCACATTATTCATGACGGTTCGTCGCGAAACCGCGAAGTCGCCACGCGAGACGGGCGCGTGGAGCCGCGAGGGAGGGAGGCATACTTGAAACAGTATGTTGATCGACCGAGCGGCGAGCCCGCCCGCCTGGCCGTGTGAACACCACGGCGAGGCTTGTCGTAGCGGCGAATGCACGGTTGCAGCAGAAGCGATCATGAATAATGTGGGCTAAGGGTAGGAACACGGTTGACCGCGGGATGGGACGCGTGGATCGGAGAACGTCTCTCGCGTCATCGTACCGTCAGATCGCCGCGTGACCTCGGATGTCACGGCTCGCGAGACCCAAGACTGGCCGGCGCTGCGCAACCTCCCGAAAGACAAGGTCCCTGAACCCGCCATCTTGGTCTTCGCCCTGTGACCTCGGATGTCACAGGCGTTCGGTATCCTGCTCACGATCCTAGCCTCTGCCCTCTCCCCAAGGGGAGAGGCGACGGTGAGGGGGGAAGGGAGACACCCATGCGATCTCTCATGTTGGCGGCGGCCCTCATTGTGCTGGCTTGGTCCAGGGTAGGGTTGGCCGACCAGGGCTTCGAGGAGAAGTACGAACGAGACTACAACATTTTCAACCCGGCCAATCAGTATCGGCCGGACAATCCGCTCAACCCCGCCAACGCCTACGATCCCAACAATCCGTTCAATCCCGTCAATCGCTTCGATCCGGGCAATCCCGCGAACCCGATCAACCAATTCAATCCGAACAACCCGTTCAATCCGGCCAACCAGTTTCGTCCCGATAATCCGCTGAACCCGGCCAATCAGTTCAACCCCAACGTCCCCTTTGCGCCGCTGGACGGAGGCGGCAGCCGGAGGCACAAGCGATGAGCGGTGGGAGAATGGCTCGCGGGGCAGCGATGGAAAAACGACCGGCGACGCGGGAAGAAACGGCCGGCCCTGGTGCTCTATTCTGGTGTTCTATTCTTTGGAGCCCGCGGCCTGGAGCACATAATGCAGCTCGCCCTGCAGGCCCAGCCGGTCCGCCCAACTCCAGAGGTAGTCGAGGTCGAGCTGGAGATGGGGGTTCTTGATGATGCCGAGCGCGTCCTCGAAATCATGAGGGCGGCTGGCTTTGAGTTTCAGAATAATGAGGTCCTCCGGGCTGCACACCCACGCGGAGAGGCCGAGGGGGTGCAGGATTTGTCGGCGAGCCAACGTCTGCGCTTCGTGAGAGTCCGCAGAAAAAATGAGGTCGAGTGGAATGCCAGGATGGGAAGGATGGCCCAAACGAAGGACCCGATCTTTGGCCATCGGGTTCTGCATGATCCACCTCGTGTCGAGTTGGAACCCGCGAGCGAGAAGGGAGTCAGTCACTCCGGCCCGGACAGCTTCCTCGGACAGGACAAGGAGATCGATGTCCTGAGTGGCCCGGAGGCGACCCCAGGCGTTCACAGCCAAGGCCCCGATCAGACAATAGGGTGGTGCCGGCTGGGGGAAGGCGTCGAGGACGGCCCGCAGGTAACTGGCCAATGGATCTTGGTCATCGGGCGGCATCGACTGTGCCCAAGTCCGATGATGGAGGTTCAGCGGGACGAGTCAGGCGGAACGGGTTCTCGAATGGAGGAGAAGGCGGGAGCGGCGGATGCCCCAAGGCCTGAGCGCAGGCCCGGGACCATTTCCACATGGCATCCGACAAACGGCAACACAAGAGAATGCCTTCCTCCGGCGTGGACGGATAGTCCGTCGGGCTGATCTGCGCCGCGGTCACGTGGAGCTTGCGCAGCCAGATGGGCGGGTTGGCCGGATCGAAAGCCATGCGTGGGATTGTACAGCACCGGCGGGGAAAGACAAAAGGTGGTCGATCACGCCGCTGGACGGAGATCGGGCCGGAGCGGAAAACGGATGGTGAGGAGGGGGAACAGCAAGACAGGGCAAAACGTGCACTCAGGCCGATCGGAGGCGGAAAGAATAGGACCATTTGTCCATTATCGGCGTATTGATTCAATCAGGAGAAAAGCGTATGCCTGTCCGGACAGTGAAGAAGGCTCTCGGATCCGTTGCACGCGTGGGGATGGGCTCCCGCAGGGGACTGGCTCCTGCCGCTTGCCTGTCCCTGACAATTAGGCTTTGTCTTCGAGAGGGGAGAGCGAGCGCCAAGTGGTAAAATCCCTCGCCGCCCCCTCGCGGGGGAAGAGGAAGGGGAACAAGGGTTAACCGACAAGCGAGTGGTTCATGACAGACCACACACGTCCGCTCACAGCGCGTGTCGCCGAGGCATCGAGGGAGTATACAGAGGACTATCAGTTGTCCGCTCAGCAGGCGGCCGAACACTTCGCGCTGGCGATGGCGCTCCGAGACGATATCGGTTCCGATCACGCTCGATTGCAGGCGATAGAGATCGAGTCGGCGACAGATGTGGCCTGGTGGGTGATGAGCTTGCCGTTCGAGCTGGCGCGACACGGAATGGTGGATGAGGCGGCAAGCCCGTGCACCCGCTGGGCCGAGGTGACCGAAGGGGACAACTTTCTCGCCGATCGGGCCGTGATCTTGGCGGAAGCGGGCCGCCGGGAGGAGGCGATCGCCCAGTTTGAGGACAATCTCATACGTTGGCCCACCGATCCCTGGATTCTGATCAAGGGCGGGGATGTGCACGATCGGCTGGGAGACAAGGCCTTCGCCGCCACTCTCTATCGCCACGGCTTGGAACATGCGGGGGACGATCGACACACGCGGCTCGGTGCGCTGGAACGGCTGCTGCCGCTGTTGGACGAGCTGGGGCGGTCGGCCGAAGCCGATGCAATGGAGGCCGCGGAAGAGCAACGGGAGAAAGCAGCCCGGATCGTGGCCCAAGCCGAGGCCGCCGGAGCCGAGACGGTGCCGTTCGTCCGGACGGTCCCGAAAGTAGGCCGGAATGATCCCTGCCCGTGCGGGAGCGGGAAGAAATACAAGAAGTGTTGTTTGGAAAAGCCGGCGGACGTCACAAGCGAAGATGAGGAGAAAGGTGAATGAGCCCGGACTCCTTCGAGATCCGCTTCGCTTGCGACCCCGGTCTGCTTTCAAGTCCCTCGCCCCGCCTGCGGGGAGAGGGTGTGGGTGAGGGGGACTTCGCGGGAGAGAGCTTCTTGGTGGACGTGCCAATGGGCCTGGGCAAAACGGCCATGGCGGTACTGAGATGGCTGTGGCGGCGGCAGTGCCATGATGATGGAGAGTCTCGCCTATGAGACGTGATCGAACCACGCATCCTCCGATTTCCCATGCCCAATTGGACGGGCTGATCCATGACATCCGTGGTCAGAAGGTTATGCTGAGGGATGATCTGGCCCGCATCTATGGGGTGGAAACCCGCGTGTTGAACCAAGCCGTGAAGCGCAACCGCGAGAAATTCCCGCCGGATTTCCTGTTTCAACTGACCCGCCGAGAAGCCGAGCACATCAGGCGTTCAAGATCACAACCTGTGATCTTGAAGCGAGGGCACAACATCAAATACCTGCCGTACGCCTTCA
>DATIBM010000232.1:0-5347 GCA_035457545.1 Nitrospiraceae bacterium | reverse complement strand
GTATATTCACATTGTTGTGCATAGTGACGCCTATGACTGACAAGATATGGCCCTAACCCATGAATCGAGGGTTCACTCTCGCTCCAAGACTTTGCTCCCCCTAGGTATTCAACGAAAGAGTATATGGCAACCTTCCCATCTTTCGGCCCGTCATATGAGCGGAAGGCAAAATACGCAGCGACAAAAGGTGACCGGGTCCAATCGAGTAGTGGAGACGGGAATCCATGATGTCTCAGATAAACCATAAATTCGTAGCCTTGGGGAACACGTTGTTTTCCATCGAATTCATCCGGAATGTCCCAGTCTTTCCCTGTGATCGAAATCACTGCCGGTCGTACAGCTTGGATAGTGTCAAAGTATTCCTCCACTCCGAAGTCACGTCTACTTAAGCGGTCCAATGTGGTTTCTAATTCCCAGGAGGCGTTGGCTTGGCCTCGAAATAGCGGTGTTGAGACCTTGAGTGGTTTCCTTAATGCACTTAGCTTGTCCAGCTCGATGAAAAGAGAAGAGATGTTTTCTCTAAATTCCTCCCAACACTTGAGCTCAACTGCTTCCACAGCCAGTACCTCTTCGTTCGCTTAAGGGTAGGAGTTCCAGATTCTATCGTGGCAATTATAAGTCCTAGTCATGGTTCAGGTAACAATGTAGTGAGAAGTTATCCGCTGATTAAGAGTCAGCGGAACGGCCCGCACTCCGAAATGAGGAACTCACGGCTGGTTTTGCGCGGAGGATCTGAATAGGAAATAGAGCCCGATGCCCGCGGCGACGGCGATGACCAGGCCGGAGAGGAACCGGCCCGTGAAGCTGAGCGGCCCGACAACAATCTCATAGAGGCGCGGGAGCACGATCGTGGCGAGCAGGGCCAGCACCAAGGCCACCATGTGCTTGCGGAGGTAGATCGGCTCGCCAGGTTTGCGGGTAAACTTCATCGGCCACGGATCTTACCGAACAGCCAGACGAGGCTCAAGACGCAAGGGGCAGCGGCCTCCGGCGCATCCCGTCACTTTCGGGCCCGCGCATCGTCTGCACGCCGCGAACATCCATCAAGAAATAATCCGTTTGGCAGCATGGCCGACGCCCCCGTCATCAACAGCGCGCCGGTGAAGGCCGCGGTCATGTCCTTCTGTGCGTCCCACTCGTCGCCCTGCGTGCCCAAGTAGGCTGAGCCGAGCTCGGGGCTCACGATCGAGGCCACCACCGCCTCCACCACTTCGAAGAAGCCGCTCTGCGCGAGCACGGCGCTGATCGGAAGATAGTACGACCAGAAGCCCCGTATTCCCGCGAACCGCATGAGCAGTTCCCTGATCGGAAGAACGAGCAGGAACCCGTATGCAAAGTGCACGATCCGATCGAAGGGATTGCGGCTCAGACCGAACATCTCTTGCAGCCAAAACCCGGCCGGCACCTTCGCATAGGTGTAGTGCGCCCCGATCGCGTGCAGCGCCAGGAACAGGGCGACCAGCACATAGGAGAGATTGGAAAATGGAAAGCGCCGGTAGGTCAGGACGAGAATCGCGACCAGCGTCACCGCCAGGACGTTTTCCAGCAGCCAATCCTGCCGGTCGATCGGCGCGATCGCCAGCCAGCCCCAGAGCAACAGGTACGCGGCGAGCAAGAAGCGCGGCAGAGTCCGTCCCGTCGGCTCGGATCCGCTGGCAAGGACGCGAGCCATTCGGTCAGGATGAACGCTGGACGATGGCACTGTTTGTCTCGGTCTCATCGCTCGGATCGAGCAGAGGCAAGAGGCCTCCTTTGGCTGAGGCATCGGCCCGCAGGCGGCGGACGATGCGAACCGCCAACAGCAGCCCCATGCAGAGGAGCGAGCCATAGAAGGCCGCGGCCATGTCCTTTTGCGCATCCCAGAGATCGCCCTGGGAACCAAGGTAGGTGATGCCGAGCTCGGGATGCACGGCCCGCGCGACCCAGGACTCGACGATTTCCCACAGGCCGCTCAAACCGAGCACCGTGATCACCGGCAGATAATATAGGACCCAGCCGCGCGCATGGCCGAGCAGGCGAAACGCCTCCTCCATGGGATAAGCCAGGAGAAACCCGAAACTGAAATGGACGACGCGATCGAAGTGGTTGCGCCCCAGGTGCAGCGCCTGTTCCAACCAGGCGCCGACCGGCGTCTGAGCATAGGTATAGTGGACGCCGATCGAGTGCAAGGTCAGAAACCCGGTGATCAGCACGTAGGACAGGGGCGACAAGGGCAGATACCGATAGGCCGCGATCAGACCCATCACGAAGATGGCCGGGAGAATGCTGGCCAGGGCCCAAAATTCCCGGTCTACCGGCGAGTAGGCCGTCCAGACCGACAGCACTACGTACCAGGCCACCAGACCGATCAACAGTTTGTTGCGGGCGATCACAGAGCCTCCTTTGCGTGATCATCGCGAGGGCCTCGGAGGTTCAAGATGCGGCGACATCGTGCCGCAGCCGAGATCTCCGAGGCTACCTACACTGTACCGGGAGGCTGTTGATGCCGCAAGGGACCGGCTCTGCTACTTCTCGTCGATGGTCGGCCCGAGGCCCAATCGCGTCCGCAGCACATCGTGGCGCGTAATCGACCGCACCACTTTGCCGTCCTGCACAACCGGGAGCAGTTGGAAGCCCATCTCGAACAGGCGCGACACGCTGGCGAGCGAGGTATTCTCTTCCACGCCGACGAAGGCCGTGTTCATGATGTCGCAGGCCTTCGCCCGGTTCAGATCGACGCCGGCTTCCAGCGCCCGGATCACGTCGCCCTCGCTGATGAACCCGAGAAACTCATAATCCTCCCCCACGACCGGCACACCTCGCGACCCATCGCTCACCATGGCAATGGCAATATCCATCGCGTTGTCGTCCGGCTTGGCCTGCACGGTGCTGGTCGCCGAGATGTCCGCCACGACGTGATAGCCGCCCGCCGGAGTGCCGGGCACGTTGCCGAGTACCTTCATCATCGCCTCCTTCGCATGAGAATGATCTCGTTCCTGAATACGCGGCCGTGGGCGGCGGCGACACTGGGCAGACCCCTGGCCTTTCCATGAAGCCTCTCTATGAAGCACCATTGCGTCCCTGGCTCCGGAAGCCCATCATAGTTCCGGTCATTGCAACGTGACTCCGGCAGAGAAAGGAGGGGCGCCATGTGGCAGCACATCCGACATACGGGATGGGTGGCGGCCATGTGCACGGCACTGGGTCTGGCGCTCGCGGGTTCCGGCACCACAGGAGAGCCTCGGTCTGGGACGCCGAAGGGCGATGAAGGCACGAGGATTTTCAAAGCCACCGAGCATCCGTTCTACAGCGGCGCCTTTCGCCTCACGGGCAACCGCGCCACGCTGGTCGGCCGCATGCAGGACCAGTCGCCCTGGGATCATCTGGACTATGCCGGCAAGCGCCTGACCCCGGTGCAAGGCACGATCGAGATCGACGTGAACGAGGTGACGAACAGCGGCCGGGTGGTCACGGAGTTTGCCGAAGGCGCGGATCAGTACCGAATCGTCTTCGACCGGTTCGCCGCGAAGGCCCCCTTCCAGGATGGCGGCATTGCGACCAGAGTGTACGAGCATGGCGATTCGAACAATGGCGATCCGTTGTATCCGAAAACTTGGCTGTACCTCGCCGGATGGGGCAGCGCCACGATGCACAAGAACGACCAGGTCCTCTACCAGAACTACGACGCGCATTTCATGGTAATGGAACGGTCCCGCGATCCCAAGACCCATGAAGTCCGCTACCCGGTCGCACGCACCCTCCCCGGCGGCGAAACCGATCCGGCCGGGATGGAAATCGACCTCTGGATTCGATCCAAGGAACAGAACCCTCAGAATTTTCCTCCCTTCAACACCTTCGTCCACCTCTATTGGGAAGAAGTCACATGGCGGTGAAAACGGGCAGGATGCTCCCTGGCGGTTCCACGCGATGGCTCTGGCTCCTCCAGATCGGCGGCCTTTCATTGGCAACGCTGGCCCTCTGCAGCATTTCGTCGGGAACGGCGGCCTCGCAATCTTGGAGTTTCGACGCTGACGCTCCCAACGCACCACCTTCTAACTTCGAGGTCGGCACCCTCTTCGATGGGCGGCCTGCAGGGGAATGGAGAGTCGTGGCGACCGATCGCGCGAAAAGTCCTCCGCACGTGCTGGGCCAGCTCCAGGGGAAAGGCGCAGAACATGCGTATAAGGTTGTCCTCGTTGCAGGAACCGAGGCCGCCGATCTCGATCTGTCTGTCTCGTTTCTGGCCATGGAAGGAAAGGCGGATATGGGCGGCGGGCTCATCTGGCGGGCGGCCGATGATCGAAACTACTATTTGACTCGCGCGAATCCGCTTGAACAGAACATCCGCATCTATCGAGTCGTCAAGGGAGTCCGGCAGATGTTGAAGAACGTTGACCAGATCATTGACGTGAAGCAATGGCACACCCTACGGGTGGTCAGCCAAGGTTGCCGCATTCGCGTGTTCTACGATGAGACCCAGGTCTTCGACCTCTGCAATCAGACCTTTGCGTCGGGACGGATCGGACTCTGGACGAAGTCCGATGCCGTGACCTACTTCGACGACCTCAGACTTGAAGTCTCGAAATGACCGTGGCGAACACAATGAGATCTGCCCCGGCTCTGTTGCAACCCGTCACGGTCCGGTAGCCACAGTGATTGACTTGACAACCTCATGGAACCTACGGACAATCACGTCAAACCTCAAGACAGTGGGCGATCTGTATCTTCTGACAACGGGATGATTCAGCATGAGTGACTCCCATCGTAGGAGGACTGCCGATGAAGCCAACCCATGCTTCGATTTTTGATCTGAGCCCGTCTGAAAAACTCCAGCTCGTGGAAGACTTATGGGATGACCTTGCCTCCACTCCTGAAGCAGTCCCGATTCATGACTGGCAGAAAGATGAACTGGATCGGAGAAAAGCGAACCTCATGAAACACCCGGCTTCCGGACTCACGTGGGGAGAAGCCAAGCGGAAGGTCCGAAGTCGCGGTGGCCGCTGAGTTAATCGTTGCACCGGAGGCGGTGCAGGACCTGGCAGAGGCATACGCTTGGTACGAGGATCGCCGGCCTGGTCTGGGAGAGGAATTTCTAAGCTCCCTCGATGCCTGTATTGAAGCGATCCGCCGCACGCCCAAGATACATGCGCTTGTCCACAAGCAGTATCGTCGCGCGTTGGTGCGCCGCTTTCCATACGCAGTCTTCTACGAGTATGGAGACGGAACGGTGACCGTCTACAGTGTCTTTCGCACCTCCCGCGATCCCAACAAATGGCGTCAGCGTCTTACTTGAGAAGGCTCGAAGCACCAGATGAGCTTAGCGTTAGTCGCATAAGAGCAAACCGCATGAAACCGAAGAGTCGAGGCA
>DATIBM010000231.1:0-13194 GCA_035457545.1 Nitrospiraceae bacterium | reverse complement strand
CGCTTTGCGCTCAACAAGCCCGCCTTGATGAGCGCATGTTCTAAACAATCATTCTCCAGCGCGAGTTGTCCGATCTTCGCGTGAAGGGTCTTGAGATCCGGCGTGTCCGACGTCGGTCTGGTCCCGCTAAACACGTCGGCGGCCCGCGCCAGCACCTGCTGCTTCCATTCGGTGATCTGAGTGGGATGGACGCGAAATTGTTCGGTCAATTCGGCGAGCGTCTTGTCACCTTTGATCGCTGCCAAGGCCACCTGAGCCTTGAAGGTCGCCCCGTGATTGCGTCTCGTTCTCTTCATCGCTTCGCTCCTCTGGTTCGTCCCCACCACTTATCACACTGTCCGAATTTCCGGCCCCCCCTCTGCCGGACACAGATGGATCCAACCGAAAATGATCACTCTGAGTGGGCTGTAGGATACTCATAGGTAACAATTCGCTCCACCGCTACCTTCAAGAGACCACCTATCATACGTTTGGCTTCATAATGAATAAGGACCTTTCCATTCTCCTTAAGTCGCCCGATCTCGAATCTGAGTATGATACCTGTCCTTTCCTCAATATTCCCTTCTACCCTGCTCCACGAGTAGCCATCCCAAGGACCCGTCCACTTCTGCTCAGCCTTGGCCAGGATTTCCGTCTTGGTAGTAGTCGCTCCAAGAGGCGTAATTATTCGATCACCAAGCCTGTCATTTCCCTCAGGTCTGATCCTCCATCCAAAATATATCGACCAGGTCCGTCATTCAGAAAGCGCAACTGAGCCTCTCCGCTAACAACCAGCCTCATACGCTGAAACGCATCATAAAGCTCATCGTATTCCATCGCTGTCAGACCCATGGCTGGATCGTAGGGCAACCGTTCACCAGGTTTCGCGTTTTCTCTAGCGTCAAGTAACCTCTGCAGGTTGATCTGGCTAGACTCCGCGAACTTCATCAATAGTTCTTGATCGCGGACAGACAGAGCCAGATTCATTACTGAAACCTTTGCAGTTCCATGAGGGATGAGTCTATTGACAGGATGTTCCCTCACGACTTCATCATTAGCCATGAAGACTTGATTCGATTCTCCGTAAGAAGAGGACTGCACCGTTATGAAAAGACTTAGAAATAGGCAGAACGCACTACGCGCTCCGCTCCGGAATGAAGTCATGATTGTTTCAACTCCTAAACTGTAATATCCGGCCTCTCGCTCAGGCGCGATACTCTAGGAACATCTGTGGGGAAATGCCTAGACTGAAGTGCGCCTCGAACCATGCCCATCCTCGAAGGGCAAGGGGAGTACTTATCTGAAGACGAGCGTACAGGAGCTGGGTTGGCTCGTCCTTCCGAAAAAGCGTCAGTATTAGGATTAGGAAGGAGCCGTGGCCGGCCGGTCCGGCCGTTGCCGCACGAGAAAGACCCCTACCACCAGCACCATGATGACGGCGACGTTCAACCCGACGTCCATGAGGTACTGATAGAACTGCTCCGAGGTGATCGAAGGCTGATGGGACAGTTCGGCGCTGGCGGTGAGCACCCGTCTCGTACAGGCAATGACCCCCACGGCCAGGTAGGGCTCAAGAGACAAAACCTCGGTTTGCAGAAATCGGACGACGGTCCGAAACAGCTCCAGCAGAATGATCACCAGGAGCAGATCGTTCAGCAGTTTCAGGCCGGCCGGCAACAGACCGATCTGGGAGCTTTTCGCGAGAAAGATGTACCAGGCATGCACGAAGACGAGCATGCCGAGCAGGAGCAGGCTCAGACCGGCCGTGACATAGCCCCACCGGTCGAGGGATTCCATCCAATCCAGGATGCGTCGAAGTCGTGGAGAGCACTCACCCATGCCGTCCCTCGTTGGTCAACAGGCGGTTATTGTTCGGGGTCAGGCATGGCCGGCCGGCGAATTCGGCCCCGGCGGCGCGCTTCGCATCCGACCGAAACGGAGGTCGTTGACGGCATCGACCGTCATCACATGGTCGCAACAGTGAATGCCGCTCAACCCCGCGCCGCCGTCGATGACCAAGACGCGAAGCCCGCAAGAGCCGGGGAATTGCCGGTTCTCTTCGAGCATGGAGCCGGGCGGGAGCAGACCTTTTTTCCGGCCCCGGCTTTCGGCGATCTCCGTCACCAGATCATCCTCGGTCAACTCATGGCCGCAACAGACAACCTTGGCAAACCCCTCCCCGCCGCCCATGATCTTCACAACCAGGCCGCAACTGTCGGGGAAACGCTTGCGCTCGTCGAGGATATCGCCTTTTTTCAATGCCATGGCTCCGTGCCTCAAACCGGGAGGCTCGCGCGCTTGGCGCGTGAATCGAGGACGGAGTCTAACACAGCACGATGCGCCTGGCAGCCGACAATTGTCTTGGCTTCGGAGATTCGGGCAGGCTCGTAGGGATGGATGAACCGTTGTTTGACCCGCGCGATGCGGCGCAGCGAGGCCTCCAGGCGCGCTTCGCTGATCGTTCCGTCCTTGACGGCGGCGAGCAGGGCTTCCATCGCCAGGATTTCCCGCTCCTGATCCTTGCAGATCAGCAGGATATCGGCCCCGGCGATGAAGGCCCGGACGGCGGCCTCTTCAACGCCGTAGTGGTCCAGAATGGCGTGCATCTCCAGATCGTCGGTCAACAGGAGACCGTCAAAGTCGAGATCCTCCCGCAACAGGGAGCGGAGGATGAGGGTGGAGAGGGTAGCCGGGTATTCGGCATCCAGCGACGGGTAGAGCACATGGGCCGTCATAAGGCTCGCCAGGCCGTTTTCGATCGCGTGCCGGAAAGGGCGAAGTTCGACGTCCCGGAGGCGGTCGAGCGAGGCGGTGACGACCGGCAATTCCTTGTGGGAATCCTTGGTCGTGTCGCCGTGGCCGGGAAAATGCTTGCCGCAGGCCACGACCCGGTTGTCTTGCAGAGCCGCCATGGTGGCCAGGCCATACTCGCAGACCTCCGTGGGGGTGGCGCCGAAGGCCCGGTCGCCGATGATCGGGTTCTGCGGGTTGCTGTTCACATCCAGCACGGGGGCCATGTTCATGTTGATCCCGACCGCGCGCAACTCTTTGGCGGTCGCGGCCGCCGCCGCATAGGCGGTGTCGGTCGAGTGACAGTGTCCCACCGCCTCCGCCGGAGGAAAAATCGTGAAACCCTTGGGGAGCCGCGAGACCCGCCCGCCCTCCTGGTCGATCGCGATCAGCAGCGGCTCCGTCGCGCGCTTCTGTAGCTCATTCGTCAGATGCACGATCTGGTCGCGCGACTCCAGATTGCGCGAAAAGCAGATGACCCCGCCCGGATGGTATTCGGCCATCACCCGCGCCCAATCCTTGGAGACGGAGGTCCCCATGAATCCAAGCATGAAGAGCTGGCCGACTTTCTCCTTCAGCGTCATAGGCTGCGTATCCAAGGCGGCGACGCGCGCCGGCTATTTGGCCTGATCGATGACATATTGCAACAACAGGCGCGTCCCGATGCCAGTCGGACCCTTTGGAATGTAGGCACGCTCCCGCTCGCTCCAATCGGTGCTGGCGATGTCCAAGTGCACCCAAGGGTAGTCTGCGGCAAATTTGCTCAGGAACAGCGCGGCGGTGATCATCCCGCCCCCGCGACCGCCGATGTTCCGCATGTCGGCCACGTCGCTTTTCAACTGTTCAAAATACTCGTCCCACAAGGGCATCTCCCACACGCGTTCCCCGCATTTCTGTCCCGCCGCCTGTACGCGACGCTTGAGGGCCTCGTTGGTGCCGAACAGGCCGATGGCAAACTGGCCGAGCGCCACCACGCAGGCACCGGTGAGGGTGGCGATATCGATGACGGCGGCCGGCTTGTAGCGGGCGGCGTAGGCCAGGGCGTCCGCCAAAATCAACCGGCCTTCCGCATCGGTATTTTGCACCTCGACGGTTTTTCCTGAAAGCGTTTTCACGATATCGCCGGGCTTCATCGCCCGTCCTCCCGGCATGTTTTCCGCGACCGGGAGGAGCCCGATCACATGGGCGGAGAGCCGGAGTCGCGCCACCGCCCGCACCGTCGCCAAGACCTCCGCCCCGCCGGTCATGTCCGCCTTCATCTGCTCCATGTTGTCCGCCGGCTTGAGCGAAATCCCCCCGGTGTCGAAGGTGATCGTCTTGCCGACCAGGACGATGGGCCGGCTGTCTTTCGGCGTTTTCGGTCCCTTGTACTCGAGGATGATGAACTTGGGCGGCTCATGGCTGCCACGGGCCACGCCGAGCAGGGCTCCCATGCCAAGTTCTTCCATCTCGTCCTTTTCGAGGATTTTCAGGCTGACCCCCTGTTCCTTCGCGACGATCTTGGCCTCCTCGGCCATGCGTGTCGGCGTCATCACATTGGAGGGATGGTTGCACAGGTCGCGCGTCAACACGGTCGCTTCCGCCGTGGCGGTTCCGCGCCGCACACCCTCGGCCGCCTGTTTCAGATGGCCCTTGTCCGCCGTCACGATCAGAAAACGGGTGACCGCCTTTGGGGCGCCATTGTGCTCGCTTCGATACTCGGTGAACTGATAGTTTCCGAGAATGGCGCCTTCGGTCATGGCCTGGGAGGCATCGACCGTCGTCGCCCCTCGGGGCAACAGGGAAGGCAGCGTGGCGACAAACGCCTCGGCCTTGGCCTGACGTACCCGCTTGACCGCATAGCCGAACGCCTGGCGCAAGGCATCCAGATGAAACTCTTTCCGTTTTCCCAGTCCCACGAGGAGCAGGCGTTTGGGCGGAATCTTCCCTTGCGCATGGACGACCACGGTTTCGCCGATCTTTCCTTCGAACTCGCCGCTCTTGACGACGTCGAGCAAGGTGCCGCCAAGGGCCTTGTCGAACGCGGCTGCTTCCGCTTTCAAGCCCGTCTCTCCCTCGAAGTGGGTGACGACGGCGACCTCCGTACGTTCCTGCTCAAGCCGCCCCTGCTTCGCCTCAACCTGTAACTGGTTCATCCGCCACGTCCCCTTTCTCTCTCGACCGTCACATCACCAGCCCGTTATACACCGCGCCGATCCGGCGACCAAATAAACTTATGTAATTGAGCCTGGAACCGAACCGGCAGGCGATCGGCCAGCATCCACTCCGCCAGCGACTGGAGGTCCAGTTTCCCGAACACGGGACTGAACAGGACCGCGCATCGATCGGCGAGGGCGTGCTGCGCCACGAAGTCGCGAGCCCACTCATAATCCGACCGATCCAGCAGGACGAACTTGGCCTCGTCTTTGACGGCCAGCTTGTCGAGGTTGGGCCAGTACATCCGATCGGTCATCCCGCTCCCCGGACATTTCACATCCATGATGATATGGGTCCTCCGATCGACGGGACCGATATCGACGGCCCCGCTGGTCTCCAACAGCACCTCATAGCCCGCGTCACAAAGCCGCGAGAGGAGCACGAACGCATCCGGCTGATGCAGCGGCTCTCCGCCGGTCACCTCCACCAGCGGACACCCATAACCGGCCACCTCGGCCAGCACCTGCTCCAGGCCCATCTCTGTCCCGCCGTAGAAACTGTATTCCGTGTCGCACCAGGTGCAACGCAACGCGCAGCCGGTGAGGCGGACGAAAACACAGGGGCGCCCCATAAACGTCGATTCTCCCTGGATGCTGTGAAAGATTTCCGTGACTCGCATATCGGCGCCAACAACACGTCGCCAACCGGTGGCCGGCGGCCCTCACGAGGCCCAGCGGTTCACCGGCCAACCCCGGTGTTTCGCAATGCGGGCCATGCCTCGGATCGGATTGACCACGGTGGGATGCCCCACCACTTCCAGCAGTTCAACGTCTCCCGGACTATCCCCGTAAGCATAGCTGGCGCTCAGATCGACTCCATGCGCCCTGGCATGCGCTTCGATGAGCGCGCGTTTGCCATCCGCATAGGGCAAGGGCGGCAGCAACCGGCCGGTATACCCCGACAACCCCTCTTCAAGGCGCGCGGCAATCACGGTCTCCACGCGCAAAAAGTCCGCCATAGGCTTGATCAGACACTCCAGCGAGCCGGTGACCAGGACCAGACGATGCCCGGCTCGGCGGTGCCGATCCACCTGATCCATCGCCTCAGCCGAGAGCCTCGGAATGAGATGCGTCCGACAAAAGACTTCCGCAAGCGGCTCGATCTCCGCCGGCCGCTTGCCGGCCAAATACAGCTTTTTCAGCCGGAGCGGCTGGAACGACAGCGGCGGGACATGACGCAACAGGCACCACAGACTCTCGACCGCTTCCCGAATGCCCACAATACCCCGCTGCCAGAGATAGCGAAAAAATCGCACCTCGCTGGCCTCGCCGGGGAGCAGGGTGTTGTCGACATCGAAAAACGCCCCGACAGTGGGCGCGGATCGACGGTCTGCCTGTTGGGAACTGCTCGACCTGGACATGTGAGCCTCGAGATGGAGCACGGGACAACCAGCGAGGAGTCGATTCGATGTGTGCGCCGTGATTCTAGCCGGACCATCGGTTGATTGACAAGAATTTTGGCCCACTTCTATAATGCGCCTCACACTTCTCCGGTTGCCGAAGTGGTGGAATGGCAGACACGCACGTTTGAGGGGCGTGTGGCGCAAGCCGTGCGGGTTCAAGTCCCGCCTTCGGCACCATCCCCATCTCCGTTCGAACTATCCAGCCGTTCCAATCCTCGTATGCCGGTTCAAGTTTCATCCGATGAGCGCGACCGAAACGAGCTGGGATCGACGCCTTGCGTTCGCACGACGGAGGAGGCGGAAGAGAATCACGAAGCGCTTGCACTCGCGCACGGGATGAGGGAACCTATGGAGGCCGATGGGGGGCCTGGAGTTCCCACTAACAGACAAGTACGACCATGGCATCCGTGCTGATTGTCGACGATGAAGATCAGATCAGAACCCTCATGCGCGCCGCGCTGGAACGAGCCGGCTTTCAGGTGCAGGAGGCGGCCGACGGCAAGGAGGCGCTTGCGAGCTACCGCCGGCAGCCCTTCGACTTGGTCATCATGGACATCCTGATGCCGGACCAGGATGGACTGGAAAGCATCATCCAGCTTCGGCGCGAATTCCCCTCGGTCAAAGTCATCGCCATTACCGGCGGAAGCGACATGATCGGCGTCCTTAATTTTCTGGAGGTCGCCCGCATGTTGGGAGCCAGGCGCACGCTCCAGAAACCGTTTGATCTGGCGGCCCTCGTCGAGGCGGCCGAGTCCGAATTGGTTCACTGACCGCCGGCGCCCACGCAGTCTCCCCCATTCCATCCAAGGGGTTTCTTCCTCCGGCGCCCCCATTCCCGAACTGGTGATCAGGTGGTCATCGGCGCGTCTCGGTTGACTTCCCGCTCCTGACCGAGGAGACTGCCTCGTCACCGATCTCGTCCAGCCGGACACCCGATGGCCATGTGGATTCGGTATCTCAACGCTCTCCTTGGAGGCCTCGTCCTCACAACGGGCCTGTGGATCGCCGTAGGCGAGATCTCCCCGTTCGCCGCCATCGCCGCCTATGGGCTCATCGCCGGCGCGCTTGGCTGGTTCTGCTCCAGCAACATGGGCATCTGGGCCTGGACGACCTTGTTCTTCGGCGCGGAGAGCCTGGCCTGGCCCATCTCCATGATGGTCCGGATCAAGCTGGCCGGCATGGATCCGACCGAACAACAGAAGCAAGACATGCTGACCGCTATCCTCTTTGGGCTGTTCTCGTCGATCTTCTGGTTTACGTTCGCCTATGGTCTGTTCAAACGCACCTGGGCACCGGAAGGGTCCGTGCAACCATCATCCCAGCCGGCGGGGGACGCTGCCGGCGGCGCTCCCCCCGGACGGCGTCGCCGATCACAGAAAGGGCGGCGCGCCTGACCCCACCCGACCCGTTAACCCAGGTCCACAGGGTCCACATCCACTTCGAATTTGAGGGTCCTGTGCCTCGCCATATGGGAGAGGTCCCCGAGTGTCCGGCGCACCAGTTCCCGAGCCTCCGCTCCCTCGGTCGTCTTGACCAGCACCCGCCATCGGTATTGGCCCCGCAGCCGCGCGACAGGGGCCGGCACAGGACCCAACACGTCAATCGGGAGCCGCGCCTGGGACCATGAGCGGGCAGCGTGCCAGGAGCCCGGCTCTTCCCGCAGGCCCACCTCTTTCCGAAACAGGGCGGCCCATTGCTCTATGGCTCGGTGAACGGCCGGTTCATCCTCTCCTGATACTTGCAGCACGATCAGGCTGGCAAACGGCGGATAGCCGAGCGCCTTCCGCAGCTCCATCTCCGCATTTGTGAACAGGGCCCGACGGCGTTCGGCAATCGCTCGGATGACGTGATGGTGGGGCAGGAAGGTTTGGAGGATGGCGCGAGCGCCGGCCTGGCCCTCGACCAAGGCCATGGCATCCAACAGACTGTGATAGGTCCGCTCGGCCGCCCGAAAATCCGGCACATGAAGCCCTGCGTCGGCCAAGGGGAGTCCCAACAAGGCACAGTCTTGCGCGGCAGGCTCATGCAGGACCAGTCTCGTGCCAATCAGGATATCCCACGAGCGGGTCCCCATCGCCTCCCGCGAGTGTGCGCCCGTTGATCGTGAGCTCGCTTCGTCTCGATCCCGGCGCAGGATACGGGCGGACGGAAATTGGCGGCGGACTTCTTCTTCCAGCCGCTCGGCGCCGAAGCCGATCAATCGAAACTCGGTGCCCGAACAGACCGGGCAACGGTCCGGAGCCGCGGTCCGACCGCCGCAATACCGGCAGGTTAGGAGGCGGTCCAGGCGGGAGAACATGAGCGGCACGGAACAACGTGTGCAGTTCGGCGCGTTGCCGCAAGCTCCGCAGGTCAGCGACGGGGCATAGCCCCGCCGGTTCACATACAGCACCACTCTCTGTCCCGCATCCAGGGTCCGGCGCATGCCTTCAAGCAGGGGGCCGGAGAGGACGGAGCCATACGGGCATCGCGCAAGATCAACCAGTTCAATTGAGACGTTCGACCGTTCGACCTGAAGTGACCAGCGGGAGCCTTTCAATCTGACCGTCTCTTCCGTTTCAAGAGAAGCATGGCTGCTGACCAGCAGGAGGACGGCCTGTTCCTGTTCGCACCGGTGCCAGGCGACCTCTCTCGCATGGTAGTGGGGTTCCTGTTCCTCCTTGAACGACGGATGTTCCTCCTCCTCGACACCGATCAGGCCCAGATTCAGCAGGGGCGCGAACACCGCCGATCTGGTTCCGACAATCACATCGGCTCCCCCATTCCGGATGCGATGCCAGGTGCTTGTACGGGCGGACGGTGAGAGCCCGCTATGCAGCAGGGCCACCCGAGCCCCCCACTGTGCCGCGAGCGTATCACCGATCGCGCAAGCCCGCCGGATCTCCGGAGTGATAAACAGGCATCGTCGATCGGCTTCCAAGACCATGCGGGCGGCCGCGACCATCACTTGTGTCCGTACTTGCCCTTCCGCCTCGACCAAGATCGGCGTCCGGCATCGCCGGATCACCGATTCCTGGATATCGCGCAAGAGAGGCTCCAGCGAGGCCTCGACGGGTTCACCGGCCTCTCCCTGCCAGGCAAGCTGACCTCCCGGCTCGGTCTCACCGGCGGCCTGAGTCATACTGTGGTTTACAGGGTCAGTCGCGACGGCCTTCACGAGTCCGCGATTCAGCAGCGACAGCAGCGTATCCTGCGTCAGCTGCGGCAGGCTTCGTTTGAGCATCGACAGAGTCCGGCCACGCTTCGACCTTTTCAATCTCGCGAGGACCTCCGCTTCCACCTCGTTGAGCGAGACTTGGCCCCTGGGGCCCGTCCCTCCCTCGAGTGCGAGCACAAATTTCATCTGCGGCGGCCGCAAGGATCTCGGCGGCAGGAGCAACGGCAGACATTGCCCCAACGGGGCCAGATAATACTCCGCCGCCCATCGGGCGAGGTTCAACAATTGAGGGTCGAGCGCATCCGCTTCTCGATGGCCGACGGCAAGAATCGCCCGCCATCCCTTGGGGGGGCGTAGAATCCGGGGATGCACGGCGAGGTCTACGATGATACCGCCAACGGTCGTGGACCCAAAGGGAACGGTGACCGTTGTGCCCACTCGAACCACCGACTGAAGCGAGGCTGGGATGGAGTAGGTAAAGGACCGATGCAGGCGGCGAGGCACGACCACTTCGGCAAATCGCGGCGGGAACTCGGATTGGGCGCAGGCGCTCGGCTCGAACTGATTGGTTCCCACGCGCGCATTCTAGCAGCCACGACCTGGGGGGACAATTTTACGCGGAGAAAAAGAACCCGCGATGACTATGGAGCGGGGGCGGGAGCAACGTCGGCGGGCTGCGGCTCGGCCGGCTCCGATCGATCCACGGGAACCACGTCCGGAGCCGATTCAGAGCTTGCCGGCTCCGCGCTGCCCAAAGATTGATCCGCCAAAGATCCAGAACCTTGGGCCGGTTGACTCTCGGCCGGCGCGGCCGCAACCGGACTCGGCGACAGCGCACTGTCTACCGCCGGTTCAGCTGCTGCTGGTTCAGGAGAAAGACCGTTGGGAATGCCTTGCGCGGAGCTTTGGACCCGAGTGAGATTTCCGGTTGCCCCAAACTCGCCCTGAGTGGAGGCCTGAGGAGCCTGCGGCGCGTCCGGAGGCCTGGATGGTGTGTAAAGGATGACCTCGACGCGGCGATTCTTTCTTCGTCCCTGATCGGTGGCGTTGCTGGCGACCGGCCGAGACGCTCCATGCCCGACGGACGAAAGCCGCTCCGGCGCGATTCCGGCTTCCTCCACGAGGTAGCGGGCCACGTTAACCGCGCGGGCCTTGGATAATTCCAGGTTCGTTGGATATTTGCTTCTCAGTGACGGCCCGATTTCCATACTGTCAGCATGGCCTTCGATCCGGATCTTCGTGTCGGCTCCATCCTGTCGGAGAAGGTCTCCCATCTGCTTCAGAATCGGCTGGAAATCCGGTTTGATTGCGGCCTCACCGGACTCGAAATACAAGCGATCAGCCAGGTCGTTCACGCTGAGAACGACCGTGTTGCCGGTCTGTTCCACCTGCATGCCGGCCCGACCGCCGCTCGCGCGAGTCAGGTCATCGATTTTCCTGGCCAACTGTTGGACATCGCTCTTCTTCGATGGGCTTTCCTCCGGCACTTCAACCACCGGGATCGGAGTGGTCGCGGTACGCATTCCCACTCGATCCCCGATCAACAAGGGAGCGATCGCCTTGGTGACCAGGACGGTCGAGGTGGAATCTTCCATGGCCAGAACCTTGACCTCTCCGATGACCCGACGAGGCAAGCCTCCTCCCACCCGATAGATTTCAAAATAATCGCCCACCTGCAGTCCATCGTTTCGCCCAATGTCCAGATACACCACTTGCATTTGCCCGACGAGCATACGGTTGGCGGGGAAATCAACTATGATTCCATGGACATCGGCTGTCGCTCGACCGGACTCGGATCGACTCTCAAGAGTCGAGGGAACGAACCGGGTCAACATGTCGCCCGGCCCAATCGGCGCAAATGAGGCCACCAACTGCCCCTGAGCGAATTGTCCTTCTATTGCAACAACTTTGACGACACCAAATTGATGGATGAGTTCCCCGAGATATTGTCGAGTGGCGGGATGAAAGACCTTATGCTGCTTGCGATAGACCGTCAGGAGATCACCGACCGCCGTCTCGCTCCCGGGCTTGATCTTCAGGTAGAGCCGTTGGGTCCCACCAACCAGCATACGACTCCCCGCCACCTGGCTGTCCCCGGTGACTTGATTGACCACGCCTTCGGATGGCATGCTCAAGCGGATATAGCCGGCGGGAAAGGCCCAATGTTGGTCCCCGCGGACCACACTCTCAACCGCCGGATCGACATTGTATCCGCCCATCGCCTGGGTCGCCGGCAGGTGAGCAAGAACCAAGAGGGTGAGGAAGAAACCGGAGGCTGGTACGAGATGGGATCTCATGATTGGTCCGACGTGGAAACCTTAGCAGATCGCGATGCGCTGTCAAGCAATCCCGCAGACCCTGTAACAGCGGCGGGACGAGGAGAGATCGTCATGGCAGGCCTCGCGCCTCAGGTTACGGTGAACAGACATGGCTGAACAACCCGGCGCTGCGCCGCGCGTCAGTCAGACAAAACCAGGACGAATCGAGACGCAGATCCCGCGTCGTAAGAAGGGAAGGGCCGTCCCGCCGTTGAAGGCCGAATGGGAGCCCGGGTCGGACGCCATGTCGTCGGGTCTCCGCATGCCCGCCTCCAACATGAAAACCGAGCGCACCTGACCCTCATCTGTCGGCCGTCTCGAGGCGGGATGATTCTTGGGCTGGTATAGCCACCGCCACTACTCGACTGCGTTTTCATTTGAGCAAGAGAAGAGATGGGCGGTTCTGTCTGCGGCCGGCCAACCCTGATGTTCCGTCTGCTGTCTGAGAGACCGGACGGCCCCGCCGCAGGAGGTTCAAACAGTGGAACGAGTCCGAGGGCCGGCATTTAGGACTTTCGGGGTGGGACCTCGGTAGGTCCTTTGTGCGCTTGCTATTGCTTTCTGCCGGTGACTAAGATTGCCGCTCGTTTTTTCTTCCCCGAATGCCCACTTAGGGGACTGCAATGGCCGGAACCGAGCTGCTCCTCGAATATCTCAACAGCTACTTCCCCATCCTGCTGTTCATCTTCGTCGCGCTGGCGTTTGGGGTCGTCACATTGATCGTGAGCTATCTCGTTCAACCCAAGTACCCGGAACCGGAAAAACTGAGCACTTACGAATGTGGATCGGAGCCCTTTTCAGATGCGCGCATGCCGTTCCCGGTCCGGTACTACATTTTTGCGATGCTGTTCGTCATCTTCGATATCGAGATCATCTTTCTGTATCCCTGGGCCGTCGTGTTCGACAAGATCGGCTTGATCGGGCTCCTTGAAATGATCATTTTCATCGGCCTGTTCGTCGTGGCCTATGTCTATGCCTGGAGAAAGGGCGCCTTGGAGTGGGATTGACCGGGCGACTGGTTCGGACAGGAGCAGGGAATTAATGGGCCAACAGGTGCCACCATGGGCTTGATACAAATCGGACGTCACGACAAGGACGGTCAGGCGGACGTGATCACGACCACCGTCGAGAAAGCGGTGAACTGGGCCCGAAAGGGTTCCTTGTGGCCGATGACCTTCGGTCTGGCCTGCTGCGCGATCGAAATGATCGCCGCCGTCTCGTCCCGTTACGACATGGACCGGTACGGCGCCGGCGTCTTCCGCGCCTCGCCGCGACAATCGGACCTCATGATCGTCGCCGGGACCGTATGCCGGCGAATGGCGCCGGTGATCAGGAAAATTTACGACCAGATG
>DATIBM010000230.1:0-19100 GCA_035457545.1 Nitrospiraceae bacterium | reverse complement strand
CTCCCGACCTGGCGATTTCCGTTTTCCTCCGCGATGCAGGTCACCTGCAACCGAGCCAAGGGTTGCACGTCGCCGGCCGCCAGCCCCTCATGGTTCACCACCATCACGATCTTGTATTCCATATTGATGGAGGCGAACACGTTCTTGATCCGCGGGTCGCAACGCCTCGCCTCCTGGTCGATGAGATTCAAGAGCGCCACCCGGTCCTGGGTCGCCACCTCCGCCACGGTCTGCTCAAGCGGATAGAGGTTATGCGCCGGCTGTTGGCGGCGGGTGACGGGGACGGGGCTGCTTCCCTGGGGAGAGGCGGCAATGTAGCGGGCCGCATCGGCGGCGATTTCAAGATCCTTCTTCGTCAGCTCGTCGGAATAGGCGAATCCGGTCTTCTCTCCCGCTGTCGCCCGGACCCCGACCCCCTGTGAAATGCTCTTGGTGGCGCGCTTGACGAGGCCCTCCTCCATCGAGACCGACTCCGACCGGGTGGCCTCAAAGTAGAGATCGGCGTAATCGACCGCCGGCGCCTTGACCCGGGCCAGCGCCCGGAGCACTTCTTGTTCGGTCACCCCGAATTGGCTGAGATCCGTTGGCTGTGATGTCGGCATGGCATCCCGTCTCGTGAAGAAAGTCATGTGAAAGGCGAGTATAACTGATGCGTTTTTGCCGGCGCAATGCGAAGTGGTCGTAACCGTCGCGGCGAAGAAGCTTGACCACCGTGTTCGGCCCACCTGTGAATGGCCTGACTTCCAACCATGATGAACCGGCGCCAAGAGCGCCGGCTTGTTTGACTTTTGTTCGGCTCCCCTTTAGACTTTGCCATCCCGCCACTGTTCGGCATAAATGGGAACCCTACCACCTTCATGATAGCCAACAGCGCCCCCGCCGGCACAACCGTTCTTTCCGACAGCGAACTGATCGCGCGGCTGACGCCCGATACGTTGCCACGGCACGTGGCCATTATTATGGACGGCAACGGGCGGTGGGCGAGAGCCCGGGGTCTGCCCCGCATCGCCGGCCATTCGGAAGGCATCAAATCCCTCCAGGAAGTCATCGCGCTGTTTCTGGAATTGGGCATTCCGGCCCTCACGATTTACGCGTTCTCTCAGGAAAATTGGAACCGCCCGGCGACTGAAATCACGGCGTTGATGAGCCTGCTGGAACAGTATCTGTCCACCGAGCAGGGGCGGTTGGTGGAGCGCGGCATCCGTTTGCGGACGATCGGCCGGGTGGAAATGCTGCCGCCCGGCGCGCTGGCCCGGCTGCGCGCCAGCGAAGCGGAATCGAAACATTGCGACAAGCTGGTGTTGACCGTCGGGCTGAGTTACGGGGGTCGGTCGGAAATCGTGGATGCCGTGCGCAAGATCGCCGCCGATTGCAAAGCCGGACGCCTCCAGGCCGACGAGGTCGACGAGGGGCTTTTCGAACAGTACCTCTCGACGACCGGCCTTCCCGATCCGGACCTGCTGATCCGCACGAGCGGAGAGTCGCGCATCAGCAATTTCCTGCTCTGGCAGTTGGCCTACACCGAACTCTACTTCACCCCCACCCTCTGGCCCGATTTTCGGCGGCGAGAGGCCTTGCTCGCATTGATCGAATTCCAGCAGCGCGATCGCCGGTTTGGACGCATCAAGCCGTCCATGACACCCTCTCCCGGCCGGTGAAGCAGTTGTCGCTCGAACGGTCGCCCGACAGCATCGGGGCGTCTCCGGCCTCCGCCGCGGCGCCGCGCCGGTTCGATCCCCGGCGGGTCTACGTCGCCCTGGCCTTCATTCCCATCTTCTACGCCCTGATTCGCTATGCTCCGCCGGCGGGACTGTTCCTGCTGGTGCTGCCGACCGCCCTGTTGGCGCTGGGAGAGTTGTACCGTCTGCACCTGGGCCCGCGACGGTTTCCGCCGGTCATGCGCTGCGGGTTCCTGGGCTGCGCGCTCCTGTTGGCGGCGGTGCAGTGGCCGGGCCTCCTGGACGAGCGGGCCGTCCTTGCCCTCTCCCTGCTCATGCTGTTGGGCGCCACACTGCTGCCGGGAGACGATCGCCGGACGATCCTTCCGGACATCGCCCTGGCCGGATTCGGGCTGCTCTATGTCGGCTGGACGCTCTCCTACGTCCTGAGAATCCGCTCGTTGCCCGAAGGGCTATGGTTGATCTTTTTCCTCGTGCTGGTCACCTGGGCCGGCGACACAGGGGCTTACTACACAGGAATCTCACTGGGACGTCGGCCGCTGGCTCCCGCACTCAGCCCGAAGAAAACGGTGGAAGGCTTGATCGGCGGCTGGCTCTTTGCGGCCGCGGCGGCGCTCGCAGCATCGTATTGGTTCCTTCCGAGCTTCGGCCCGCTCCATGCCGTCGCTGCAAGCTTTATATTGACAGGGGCCGGCCTGATAGGCGACTTATCTGAGTCGGCGCTGAAACGCAGCGCCGGAGTCAAGGATTCCGGCTGGTTGCTGCCGGGACATGGCGGCGTGTTGGATCGGATCGACAGTTTATTGTTCACCTCGCCGGTTTTTTACTATTATGTGGTCCTGACTCAGGGATCTCCTGTATGACAACGCTCCGACGAGTTCACAGGGTCCCTGCCGTGCTTGTCGCCGTTGCGATCGTCTCCACCATCCACGCCGCCGTCACGCAACCCCGTCCCGATCAGTCAAATCCACCCCTGCAAAGGACAGCCCTATGAAGAAGATCGTGCTGCTCGGATCAACCGGATCGATCGGGACAAATACACTCGATATCGTGGACCGTTTTCCCGATGAGTTCCGCGTCGTCGGCCTCACGGCCGGCAGCAACGACGAGAAGCTGGAAGCGCAGATCCGCCGCTTTCGTCCGTCTCTCGTCGCGATGGCCGACCCCGCCGCCGCGGCCAGGCTTCGCGATCGCTGCCGTGACCTCACGGTGGAGATCCTGTCCGGCCCGGAAGGGGTCGCGGAGGTGGCGCGGGTTCCGGGACCGACGCTCGCCATTTCCGCCATCGTCGGAGCCGCCGGCCTGCTCCCCACCCTCTCGGCGATCCGAACCGGCAAGCACGTGGCGCTGGCGAATAAGGAACCCATGGTGATGGCTGGACAACTGATGCGGGAAGAGGCGCAGGCGCAGGGCGTCCGCATTCTGCCGGTGGACAGCGAGCACAGCGCGATCTTTCAATCGCTCGAAGGGCATCGCCGCGAGGACGTGCGGAAGATCGTCCTCACCGCCTCGGGAGGCCCCCTCTGGGAGATGTCGCCGGGTGACATGCAGGACGTGAAGCCGGAACGGGCGCTGCAACACCCCAACTGGAAAATGGGCGCGAAGATCACGATCGACTCCGCCACGCTCATGAACAAGGGCCTGGAAGTGATCGAGGCCCGCTGGCTGTTCGACATTCCCGCCTCGCAGATCGAGGTGCTGGTGCATCGGGAGAGCATCATCCATTCGCTGGTAGAATATAGCGACCGGTCGATCATCGCCCAACTCGGGCTCCCGGATATGAGGACCCCGATTTCTTACGCGATGAAGTATCCGGAACGGCTGGTGCTGGACCTGCCTTCGCTGGATCTGGCCGACATCGGCAAACTCACCTTCCACCGTCCCGACCACGATCGTTTCCCTTGCCTCCGGCTCGGGTACGATTCCCTGGCGGCGGGGGGGACCATGCCGGCGACGCTGAATGCCGCCAATGAGGTGGCGGTGGAGGCCTTCCTCAACGGCGGAATCCGGTTTGGAGAAATTGCGGACATTATTCGCGCCACGATGGAATCTCACACCCGTCGTGAGTTAGAGTGTTTGGAGAACGCGCTGGAGGCGGATCGCTGGGCGAGGGAGAAAGCCCTGTCACTCGTCACCGCGCTCGCGCGATAAGAGAGAACCGGAACGGACGAGGACGAGAGGAACCAAAACGATGCTGTCGGCATTCACGTGGTCGCCCGATGCGCTGTGGGTCCTCATGCAAAAGGCTTGGTGGTTTCTCGTCGTCCTGGGCGTGCTGGTGGCCTTCCACGAGTTGGGACATTTCCTGGCTGCTCGATGGGTCGGGGTCAAGGTTCTGAAGTTCTCCCTCGGCTTCGGCCCGAAATTGTTCAGCCGGCAGGTCGGCGAGACCGAGTATCTGTTGTCGGCCATTCCCTTGGGCGGGTACGTCAAGCTGTTCGGCGAAGAGGAAAGCGAAGCCCTGACCCACGACGACCGCCAACGGTCGTTCGCGCACCAGGCTCTCTGGAAGCGGATGTGGATCGTGGCGGCCGGCCCCGGGTTCAACTTCATCCTTGCCTATTTGATCTTCGCCGGGTGGCTCTCCACCGGATCTCCCCTGTTCGTCCCGACGTTCCAGGACTTGAGCGCCGACGTGGAGGCCGTGTTGCCGGACTCGCCTGCCGGCCAGGCCGGCATTCAGGTCGGCGATCGCATCATCCGCGTGAACGACCGCGATATTTCGACCCGCAACGAGCTGTTCGATGCGGTCGCCAAGAGCAACGGCAAGTCGCTGACCCTGGATCTCCGCCGCAAGGGACAGGTCAGGACGGTGGTGCTCACGCCTGAGCCGGTGCCGGGGCAGGAGCCGGGCGGCGACGAACCGGCGTTCCGGATCGGCATCGAGGATCCGGCTGCGGTGGTCACCGGCGTCATGGCCGGTTCCCCTGCAACCGCGGCGGGGTTTCAACCGGGCGACCGCATCCTGCGCATCGACGGACAACCGATTTATTCGTGGGTCCAGATGACCGGGATTGTCAAAGAAAGTCCGGATAAATCCCTTCGCGTCGATATCGATCGGGACGGCGCGCCGGTCACGTTGACGGTGACGCCCGCGCCGGAGAAAACGACCATCGGCGGCAAAGAGACGGTGATCGGCAAGATCGGGGTGTCCGGACCAGGGCGGTCGTTAATGCGCGCCTCCAACCCGCTGCAGGCGGTCCTCTACGGCGTGCAGGCGACGTGGGGCTGGACGGAGCTGACCACCGTCGGCATCTATAAAATGATCGTCGGCGAGATTTCGAGCAAGAACATCGGCGGCCCCTTGACCATCGCCAACATCTCGGGTGAAGCCGCCACGCAGGGCGCCTCCAGCGTCGTGTTTCTGATCGCGATTCTGAGCATCAACTTGGGCGTGTTGAACCTGTTGCCGATCCCGATTCTCGACGGCGGGCACCTCTTCTTCTTCATGCTCGAAGGCATTCTCCGCAAGCCGCTCGGGGAGCGACAGCGCGAGATCGCCCAGCAAGTGGGGCTGGTCCTCCTGGTCGGCATCATGGTCTTCGCTTTTTGGAATGACCTCGAACGGCTGTTCCTGCGTTAGGTGTGCATGCGCGTCTCCCGTGCCCTGATCCCCACCCTTCGCGAAGATCCCGGAGAAGCCGAAACGGTCAGCCATCGGCTCATGTTGCGGGCCGGGCTGATTCGCAAAGTCGCCGCCGGCATCTATACCTATTTGCCGCTCGGACTCCGCATCATCCGGAATATCGAGGCGATTGTCCGCGAGGAAATGAACCGCGCCGGCGCCCAGGAAATTCTGATGCCGATCGCCTCCCCGGCGGAATTATGGAAGGAAACCGGCCGTTGGGATTTCTACGGCAAGGAACTGCTCCGGTTCAAGGACCGCCACGAACGCGACTTCTGCCTCGGCCCGACGCATGAGGAAGTGGTGACGGACCTCTTCCGCCGCGAAGTCCGCTCGTACCGGCAACTGCCCGTGAACTTTTACCAGATCCAGACCAAGTTCCGGGACGAGATCCGGCCCCGCTTCGGCCTCATGCGGGGGCGCGAATTCATCATGAAGGACGCCTATTCCTTCGACCGCGATGAAGCCGGCGCCAGGCTCAGTTACCAGAAGATGTACGACGCGTACACGCGCATCTTCACGCGATGCGGCTTGACCTTCCGGGCGGTCGAGGCGGACACCGGCCTGATCGGCGGCACCTCCTCCCACGAGTTCATGGTGCTGGCCGACACCGGCGAAGAAACCATCGTCTACACCGAGGGAGGCACCTATGCGGCCAACGTGGAACGGGCTGAGCTGCTGCCGGAGCCGGAAGCGCCGCCTGAGCCCCAGCAGCCGCTGCAAGCGGTTCCGACGCCGCAGGCCTCCACGGTGGAGCAGGTCACGGCGTTGCTCAAGATTTCACCCCGGCAGTTGGTGAAGACGCTGCTCTACTCGGCCGGGCAGGAAACCGTGGCCGTGCTGGTCCGCGGCGACCACGAGGTCAATCCGATCAAGCTCGCCCGCCTGTTGGGTGTCGTGGAAACCACGATGGCGGCCCCGGACATTGTCACCTCCGTGACCGGCGCGCCGGTCGGGTTCGCCGGCCCGATCGGGCTTCGCAATATCCGGATCTTGGCCGATTATGCCGTCAAGAATGTCCGGAACATGGTCGTCGGGGCCAACAAGGCGGAGACCCATTACCTCAACGCCAACTGGGACCGCGACTTCACGGTGACCGAGTTCGCCGACCTGCGCAACGCCCAAGCCGGCGATCCCTCTCCGCGGGGCGACGGCCCCCTGCGAGTCGTCAAGGGCATTGAGGTGGGGCATGTCTTCATGCTGGGAACCAAATACAGCCAGGCCATGAACGCCAGATACCTGGACCAACAGGGGCAGGAGCAGTTGGCCGTCATGGGCTGTTACGGGATCGGGATCGGGCGGACCGCCGCTTCCGCCGTCGAGCAAAACCACGACTCGAAAGGCATCATCTGGCCGCTGCCGATCGCCCCGTTCCACGTGCTTCTCCTACCGCTGAGCCCGTCCGAGGCAGTGACCAAGAAGGCCGAGGAGCTGTATCAGCAACTCACCGAGGCCGGGGTCGAAGTCCTGTGGGACGATCGGGATGAACGGGCCGGCGTCAAATTCAATGACGCCGACCTGATCGGTGTGCCCTTCCAATTGCTCATCGGCGACAAGAACCTGGCCCAAGGCCTCGTCGAGTGGAAGGAGCGCAAGACCGGCCAGGTGCAGAAGCTCACGCCCGAGCAGGTCCTGGCGCTCGCCTCCGGCCTCGCCGCACAATAACCTCCGTGCGGATCGTCGCGAGAACGCATTCTGCTTGCCTTCAGACCCGATTCCGCTAGACTGACCTCTACGCGCACATCCGCGCGCCCATCAGGTCGCTCTGTCCGTCGCATGCTCGACGCCCCAGGACCTGACCACCGCCACCGCAGGGTACGACGGCACGTAACGGTCACGCATGACGATCCCGTCCAAGGCCACTTCGAGCGCCCCGGGCGAGCTTCAGAAATCCGGCCACGGGGACCTGGTCAAGCGCATCGCCGCGAAGATTTCAGCCGCTCCGGACCTCGACGAAATCCTGCTCGACCTGCACAAAGAAATCCTCACGCTGTTCGAAGCCGAGGATCTCACCCTCTACGCCGTCGATACGGACAAGAAGGAGATCTATTCCAAGACGCCGAACCTCCAGGCCGAAGAGATCCTCCGGCTGCCCATCAACGAACAGAGCCTCCCCGGCTTCACCGCCAAGTATCTCCGCCCGGTCAACATCGTCGATGCGTACAATCCCATCGAGCTCAGCAGCATCCACGCCTCGCTGTCCTTCGATCCGACCATGGACAAGAAAACCGGGTTTCGGACCAAACAGGTGCTGACCTACCCCATCGTCGCCGAGAATAAGTATTTGATGGGCGTCATCCAACTGCTCAACAAACGAACCGGCTCGAAGTTCACCAGAAAAGACGAAGAGTACGCGGGAGAGATCGCCAAGGCGCTCGGAGCCTCGCTCCACAGCCATCGCACCCGTTCCAAGAAGCCGCCCGCCAAGTTCGATTACCTGTTGACCACGGCCCGCATCTCGCAGAACGATCTCGACAACGCGCTGGCCGAAGCCAAGAAAGGCCATCAGGATCTCGAGTCGCTACTGATCGAGAAATACAAAGTGCCGCGCGCCGACCTGGGGAAGTCGCTCAGCCAGTACTATAAGTGCCCCTATATCGAATACAGCGAACGGACGATCGTGGACGTCGAGCTGCTGAAGAATCTCAACGTCGACTACCTCAAAAATCATCACTGGATGCCGCTGAAGCGCGACCGGCTGTCGATCGAGATCCTCACGGACGATCCCAGCGACCTCGACCGGGTGCAGGACATCAAGCGCACCTTTCCCGGCTTGAACATCCGGTTCGCCGTCAGCCTCCGCCGGGACATCGCGCAATTTCTGTCGAGCACCACCGGCCAAAGCGAGGCGGCCAAGCCCGCGTTCGCCGAGGGCAATATTTCCGACATTCTGGGCGAATTGGTCAGTGAAGCCCAGGAAGAGGTGGCGCAAGAGGGCGGGGGCGGGCTGGACGAGAACGACAGCGCGATCGTGCGCCTGGCCAATCAGATCATCTTCGAAGCCTACAAGGCCGGCACCTCGGACATTCACATCGAGCCGTACGGAGAAAAGCGCGACACGGTCGTCCGCTTCCGGGTGGACGGCAGTTGTTTCGAGTACATGAAGATACCGCCGAGCTACCGCCGCGCCATCGTCTCCCGCCTGAAGATCATGGCCAGCCTGGACATCGCCGAGCGCCGCAAGCCACAGGACGGCAAGATCAAGTTCAAGATGGGAGCCGACAAGGAGATCGAACTGCGCGTCGCCACGATTCCGACGGCCGGGTACAACGAGGACGTGGTCATGCGCATCCTGGCGGCGAGCGAGCCGTTGCCGCTCGAAAAGATGGGATTCTCGGAGCGGAACCTGCGCGAGTTGAAGGACATCGCCGAGAAACCCTACGGCATCGTGCTTTGCGTCGGCCCGACCGGCTCCGGAAAAACCACCACCCTCCACTCGGTGCTCGGCTACATCAACACGCCCGACATCAAGATCTGGACGGCGGAAGACCCGGTCGAAATCACCCAGATCGGGTTGCGCCAGGTTCAAGTGCAGCCGAAGATCGGCTTCACGTTCGCCGCCGCCATGCGCGCCTTCTTGCGCGCCGATCCCGACGTCATTATGGTGGGCGAAATGCGCGACAAAGAAACGGCGGATATCGGCATCGAAGCCTCCTTGACCGGGCACCTCGTGCTCAGCACGCTGCACACGAACAGCTCGGTCGAAACCGTCACCCGGCTGCTCGACATGGGCTGCGATTCCTTCAGCTTCGCCGATGCGATGTTGGGCGTGCTGGCCCAACGGTTGACGAGGCGCATCTGCAAAGAATGCAAGGAAAGCTATCGCCCCGACGAGGCCGAATACGCCGAACTACGGGAATGCTACGGCACGGCGCTGTTCGACAAGAACGTGGGCGTCAAGTATGACGCGGGCTTCAAACTTTGGCGGGGGAAGGGGTGCGACACCTGCAATCGCAGCGGCTTCAAGGGCCGGATTGCGTTGCATGAGCTTCTCCTCGGAACCGACCGGATGAAGCGGCTGGTCCAGGCCAAATCCAAGACGGAGGACCTGCTCAAGGCCGCCATCGAAGACGGCATGACCACGCTCGTGCAGGACGGCATCGAAAAGGTCCTGCAGGGGCAGACGACCTTCAAAGAAGTAAAGGCCGTGGCCATCAAATAGTTCGCCTCCCTATTCCTCCACCGCCGATTCGATTCGGACAAGCACGCCCCCGGACCTGCTCGCACTGACCATCCCCGGGTCCTTGGATGCTCCTGCCCATAGAGCGTCTCACGCAACGGATCAAAACCGGCAGAGGGCCAGCCGGCGGAATCGGATTCCCTGTTCCCGGGAGGATCGATATAATGCGCGGCATTCACTCGTGAGGTTTCATGGCATCGGCCTTTGCACATGCGGCAGCAGCCTCGGCGTTGGGAGCCGCGGCGGGAATTCCCTTTCAAGCCCGGCGTGCCTGGATACTGGGCATCGTCTGCTCCATCCTGCCGGATCTCGATTCTTTGGGATTCCTACTGGGGCTTCCCTATGAACACGTGCTGGGCCATCGAGGCTTGACCCATTCGCTCCCCTTTGCGGCGGCGCTGGCTTGGATGGTCGTGCGTGCCTTGTTTCCTGAGACGACCGGCTCCTTCCGACTCCGGCTCTACCTCTACTTTTTTCTCTGCACCGCATCGCACGGCCTCCTGGACGCCATGACCGACGGGGGCCTGGGCGTCGCCTTCTTTGCGCCGTTTCATAATGACCGTTATTTTGCTCCCTTCCGCCCGATTGTCGTGTCTCCGCTGGAGCCGCACAAATTCTTTTCCCGACGGGCCCTGGGTATCCTGCGCAGTGAGTTCATCTGGGTCGGTCTTCCCTCGCTCGGTCTTGCCGTCCTCGCGCAAATGTGGCGTTCCGCGACGAGCCGTGCCCGCTCGCGACCACGGAGCTGATTCGTAAAGGTTGAGGTTGAGGTTCAGGCTGAGGTTAAGAAACGGACGGGAGGAAAAGGACACGTGCGATCAAATGGGGCCGTCCGAGGGCCGGGACACCGGACAGGCCAATACGGCATCTGCGTCAAACAGGACGAGCGGCCAAGAACGGACCGCGGCTGTGTGGCCTCCTCCGTCAATCAATAATCTGGACTTTTTTCCCCAAGGCCTTGGCGCGCTTGAGACACTCCGCATCGGTGGCGGCGCAGCGCAGCGTATCCAGCTCGGCTTCATCCACGATTTCGACCTGTTTCCCCTGTTGCTTGGCTGACTTTAAACAGGCGGTATCCGTGGCCACGCACTTTACGGAATCGGCAGGCTGGGGGGCGTCCACCATGACGACCTTTTTCCCCTGCTCCTGAGCGCGCGTGAGGCACTCGCGGTCCGTGGCGACACATTGGACCGTCTCTTCGGTCTTGTTGATCGCCTTGTCAATCGCTTGATCCACCCGCTGATTCATGCGATTTTCCGCCTTCTGCTTGGCGCTGTCGGTGGCGCGGTCCAACAGCCCGTCCAGGAGGCTTCCCGCCTGTCCCTCGGCAGTGCCCATCAGGCACAACAACACCGCTGCGCATCCGATTCTCCTGTACCACATGGCCTCCCCTCCTATTCGGCTCCGGCCCCCGATCCGCCCATTGTTGTACCATAAGCCCCGGAGATTGAAAAAGCCACGGGACCATTCCATTAGACCTCAGGCTGGACGGCGACTTGACGAGAATCCCGATGCCGCGCTCACTTGCCTTTGCGGACTATCCCGTGCAAGCTCTCCCCGTTTCTGCTTCCACACATCCCTCTTTCAGACGGGCGAGTGGACCGATGCCGCGTGCCGTCAAGTTGTGCCTGCTGGCCAACCTGCTCTCACTGGTCATCGCCGGTCCGGCCGCAGCCGGCGACCAGGCCGACCTGTTTCATCGTATCGCGGCCATGTGGCAGGACACCAATCCGGTTCCCCACGAGCATTGCCTCTCGTTCATCGTCAAGGCCTGGGCGGATCAATTGCTCCGCGGCCGCATTTCTCCTCACGATTGCGTCGCGTTCGCGGTTCGCGAGTATCGGAAGGGGGACCATGAACAGGCCCTGGGCTGGCTCCAAGCCGGCCTTTGCCCGAATCGAGAAGCCCAACAACAGCTCGTGCGCCAGGCGCCGGCCGTGTTTCAGTTTCTCCTGACCACTTATGGCGAACAGGTTCCTTAGCCCACACCAGCGGCCATACGGAAGAACGCACTACCACTATCAGGATGTTGAAAAAGGCCTTGTCTTTTTCGGTCTACGTAGTATAACGGCGCATCTGTTCACTCATCCCGAAGGAGGGCCGATGCGCGGTCAGGTGAATCCCCAAGCGATGCTATTCAGTTATGTCTCCCCCGAGTCCCGCGTGCCAGCCACGCATCCGTTGCGGCGCATCAAGGCGGTGGCCGATCAGGTATTGCGGGAGCTGTCCCCGACCTTCGCCGCGATGTATAGCGCCATCGGCCGTCCCTCGATCCCGCCCGAGCGGCTGCTGAAAAGTGAAGTGCTGATCGCGCTGTATTCGGTCCGGAGCCGCCGAGTGTTTTGCGAGCGGCTGGACACCGACCTGCTGTTTCGCTGGTTTCTGGACATGAGCTTGGATGAGCCGGGGTTCGAGCACAGCACCTTTAGTCAGAATAGCGAGCGGCTGGTGGCGCATGCCGTGGCCCAGCGGTTCTTCGATGCGGTCGTGGCCACGGCCCGGCGCGAGGGCTTGTTGTCCGATGAGCACTTCACGGTGGATGGCACGCTGATCGAGGCATGGGCGTCGCTGAAGAGCGTGACGCCGAAAGAGCCCTCCGCCCCGGCAGCCCCACCGGACGATCCGGGTAATCCCACCGTGGACTGCCAGGGGGAGCGGCGCACCAATGCGACCCATCAGAGCACCACGGACCCGGAGGCCCGCTTGGCTCGCAAAGGCATGGGCAAAGAAGCGAAGCTGTGTTTCTCCGGCCATGTGCTGATGGAGAATCGGCATGGCTTGTGTGTGGATCTGCAGGTTGCACCCGCCACCGGCACGGCGGAGCGGGACATGGCACTGGCCATGCTGCGCCGCCAAACCCGACGGGGGATTCGCCCCACGACGCTGGGCGCCGATAAGGGCTATCACTGCCGGGACTTTGTCCGGCGCCTGCGCCGTCGCGGGATTCGTCCTCACCTCGCCTGCGTCCGCGGGCGGCGCACGCCGGGGCTGGATGGCCGCACCACGCGGCACGCGAGCTATCGCCTGAGCCAACGACTGCGCAAGAAAGTGGAGGAGATCTTCGGCTGGATGAAGACGATCGGCGGCTTGCGCAAGAGCCGGTTTCGTGGCGTGGCGCGTACGCAACATGCCGGGTATGTGGTCGCTGCGGCGTATAACTTGCTGCGTCTGAGTCGCCTGCAGCCACGGGAAGCCACGGAATAAGGGCCCGATGAGCACCGATATGAGCGGCCGAGTGTGGGACGGAGCATCAGAAGGGAACCGGCACCACGCTACCGTGGGCACATTCATGGAGCTGATCCAGTTCATGACGTGGTCTCGCCTGCGAAACCGGACGTTTTTCAACAGCCTGCTATTGGTCGCTGAACAGCTATGACTTGGCAGGCTGAGAGTTCAGGGCGAGGTATTTTCTGAGGCGAACTTCCGTCGCGCGCGACACCGACAGAAACTCGACCCCGAAGGTCTGGCCGTTCGCCCAGCGCACCGTCGCCATGTCCACCATGGCAGGCGAGGCCTGTTTGGGCAAGTTGAGCCGCAACGCCACCCGGTCTCCCGGCTTGATCGGCGTTTCCGTCATCACCTTGGCCCCTCCGATCGACACATCGAACACGACGCCCAATCCATCGCGGTCCTGCGAAAACCACCGCGCCAACCCGCGGCGTGACAGGGCGCAGGCAAACGGCGCCGGCACACGAACCCGGCGATGGCGGCGGGCATCCACGACGGTCCCTTCAATCTCCAGCTCAAAAGCAGGCTCCATGCGTCTCCTCCTGGTTCAGCAGACTCTATCCCAGAAGGGGCGCGTCGTGAATCAATTTTCGATTCGCCACACCTCCTTCAGACAGAGGCGTCGGCGATCTGTCCACCGGATACGGTGGTCGGCGTGCCAAGCCTCATCACCCTATCGTCTGATGCAACGCCCGCATGTCCGGCACCAGATCACCGCCGCCGTTGGACCGGCCGGAGAGGGCCGCATCGATTCCCGCTCGCAGGACAGGCTTGGCCTCTTCCTTCCGGCCCAGCGCGATCAACGCCTTGCCCAACGCCAGGTGAGAGGCCACATGCACCGGATCCAGCCTGACCGCCACCTGCAAATGTTCGACCGCTTCTTGGAGATGTCCCTCTTGCAACAGCTTATTGCCCAGTCCGTATCGCCCGAGAAACCCATTGGGCTGTTTCGCGACCATTTGCCGAAAGGCATCCACATCCATGGCGTCTCCTTCATGTATCTCGACGTTGCCCGTGCATCGTCGCTTGTCGCGAACCAACGAGTTGAAGATTGTACCACCGCCGAGGAAACGCGCACCAGGATCAACCCCGCGGCCGATTCCCGGGACGACCCCTGTTTGACTCCGCCCTCCCCACATGATAGCGTTACTCTCTGGATACGCCTCGATGAGTGCCCTACGTCTCACGCTTCCTGTCGGCGACTCAACGTGCTCGCGTGACTGATCGTCTCGTGCTCGTTCGCTGCGGCCTATCTGATCCCGGTATATGTCCTCTCACATAGATGGCTCTACGACCCCACTGGACTCCGTGTGCAGGTGCGCCTACGGTGCAGGCTCCATGACCATCATATCGGCCGGCCCGGCAAGGGTCCAATTCACCTCGAACGGACTAGCCAAAGGAGCACAACGCGCATGCCGATGATGAACGCGGAGCCGATCGCGACGCTATCGGATGGCTCGGAACTGCTGATCAGCACGGAATTCGGACGAGACCGCCGGTTTACCTGCGCGTTGTATGTGTCGAACCCGTCCGAGTCGGGAGTACGCGGCATGCGAATGGTGTCCAGCTATCACGAAGCCGCCACCTGCCTGGAAGCCCAACACCATGCCTACGGACAGGCTCAGCGGCTGTATCCCCGTCTGGCTGAGACCATGCGAAAGCCCCCTTACTTGATCTGGAGAGGTCCTCACCTTGTCTCGTAACCGCCAATTGAGTCCAGGCATGCCGCATGCCCAACGACCTGTCCATAGAGGAGGGACGAGCCATGCCTTTGCAGTCTTGGCGCAGAAATCCAGCACGTAATGCCCGAATCCATCGGCCGGCCGTCAAGATCAGTTGGCCTCAGGTCGGACTTCCCGATCCTCCGGAACGCCAGCCCCCCTCGATCGAGGAAATTCGGCGGCAATGTCTGGCGCTCTCGACTTATGGACTCACCTGCACGACGGCTTCGGAACCGGTCCAGAAATCGCCCGCAGGGCCCACACGGCCTGCCGGCATAGAACCGTCAACCGGACGCCGCAAACACGCAGCCTGAACCGAGTCCGGAAAGATCATTGGATCCGGATACGAATTCCTGATGGAGGCTCCGACAATTTCCCGTCCAAACACACCGCGTCAGCAGTACGAACTTTCATTTCGCTAACCAGAGAGGAGCATCATGGGAACGAAGATTTATGTCGGCGGGCTACCGTACTCCACGACCGAAGCGCAATTGAACGACCTGTTTGCCGCGCACGGCACGGTCCAATCGGCGCGCATCATCACGGACAAATTTACCGGCCAATCGCGCGGGTTCGGGTTCGTGGAAATGGGCTCCGCGGAAGAAGCCAAGAAGGCCATCACCGCGCTGAACGGCACCCAATTCGAAGGCCGGACCCTGACCGTCAATGAAGCTAAGCCGCAGGAACCTCGATCAGGTGGCGGAGGCGGACGCGGCGGTGACCGCGGCGGACGCGGCGGGCGCTGGTAACAGGTCCCTCACACGATCCATCGCCGTCACGGCTCCGCCGTTCGACGGACGCAAGGCTCTACAATGAGCCTGAATGTTGACCCTCATCAACCTCGGGACCCGAGAAGGAGGCCATCATCGCACGAGCCGGAAAAACGACCCTCGCGAAGCGCGATCGGGAGAAAGCCAGACAGGTCAAGCAGCGTGAAAAGGAGGCCAGGCGGGCGCAGCGAAAGGCCGAGAAGGCGACCCGTCCATCGCCCGGGGAGAATGGAGAAGATCCTGATCTGGCCGGCCTGACCTGGGGTCCGCAAGCGCCTCAGTTCTAATTCGGGCCGACGCCGAAGATCGTCGCGTCAGACGGCGCACCATCAGGAAGTGGATTTGACAAACCGCTCTGCCGCAAAGGCAGCCCGCAGTTGCGTGCTGATGTACGAGCGGTACGGCACCTTCTCTCGCAGCATCAACACCAACCCGTCCTGATCCGTGAGGATGAGGAGGTCGTCGTCAATCGCGAGGAGCCGTTCCCCTTCGCCGGTATTGATGCGATATTGAGTGCGTCCGTCCGGATTCCGGCCGGGCCCGATGCCGAGTTCAGTCAGCCCGTCGATATACCCCTGCGGTCCTCCATCACGGTGTCGCACCATGGTTCCGTTAGGGATCCGTACCCAGGGCTTTTGCGTCGTCGTATCCGTTCGGTTCAGCGCCATGGTGGGGCTCTCTCCTTCTTTCTCCGCCGCGACAACCGTCGCAGGTTCTGGGTGGTCGGGAACGACGACTGGGCACCAATCGCGCGGAGCGCGCACGAGGGATTGGGCAGTCAGCGTTATCTAATTAAGCTCTCATTCAAACGCCCTATAGTACTCGAACAACGGTCGAAGGTCAAAGCCGAATCCGGATGCGCGGGGAGTTCCGCCCCAACGGTCCCGCACAAGCTCCACATCCGTTGCATAGGCCTTTGGGTCGTCGCTGTGCACGCGGGGGGACCAGCCTACCCTGCTCTCTCGTCAGACCCGCAGCGTTCGCAGATCCTCTCTCCTACATATTGTTTCGTAGGCCCTATGACCTGTTGAAAAGGCTGCGCCTCCTCCGGCATCCTTACGCCCCGATCACGCACTAGCCACAGGGAGGCGCCCGTGACCAAGAATGAGCAGGCCACTCGACAGATCGACGTCCTTGCTATCGGATTGTTCGGACTCGCCGTCGCCGCGCTGACTCTGGGCGTCGCGCAACTCGGGGGCATTCCGGACCGGGATCAGATCGGCACGTTGGTGATCGCCCTGGCCTTCGGAGGAATCGTCCAGATCCTCGCCGGGATTACCGACATTCGGTATCACGAACAGCTCGGCGGCACCGCATTGACCATGTACGGCTTTTTCTGGACGACGATCTGCACGGCCAAATTGGTCGGTGAGAGCACCTCGTTTCATTTCGACCAGGTGTTGTATGCGCCGATCAACATGGTCTACGCGGTCTTCTCCGTAGTCATGGTCTATCTGACCGCCTATCGGAACATCACCCTCAGCCTTCTGCACGCCATCATCGCCGCCACCTTTGTCGTCACCTCGCTGGAACGGCTCGACATGATCAGTGAAACCTTGCCGGGCGTCGGCCACGTCCTGGTCGGATTGCTCGCGTTCTACTACGCAGTCGCCAGCCTCACCCAGGCCTTCACCGGCGAACCGCTCCTCCCGCTCGGGCCGCCGCTCTTGGCCAAGCCGGCGGGCATCCGCGTGAATGAGGCGCGGGCGGTGTGATGGCGGTCGTTGAGACGGCGTTCGCCTTGGAAGGCGCCCATGAAGAGCTTAAACCGGAGCGACGACCTTGACGCGGAGCAGAGTCGGCGCCGTGGAGGTGCGGCGTTTTCCTGAACGGCACGTCGCCAGCCAATGGCCGGCTGATATGACAGTGGCTCGGATGTCACGCAGGGTGGGAACAGATCAGTGATCGGCGAGGTGATGCTGCGCTTCACCCATCTTGGACCGCACGGCGCAACCGGTTGATCCCCTCCCGGCAATAGCCCAACGGCAACCACCGGCAAGTACCGCAGATGGCAGGCAGCTCGTCGCCGCTGATCGAATTCCGAATCCGCTCGAGCAGGTCTCCCCAGCGCAATCGATCCCCCACCTTGAGCCCGAGCCTTCGCATGACCGCCAGATCCTGCTCCGCCATCTCCTCTTCCGACCGCTCGCCGTTGAGCCTGCACCCAGAAGATTGTTGGTGGGGACAGGCGCCGCAGATCGCATCCGGAGAGGCGATCACTTCGATCTGACGGTCGGGATCCTGGGTCAGCGCCTGGTGGATAGCCGCCATATTGGAAATGAATTCGGGACTGTACCCTTCTCCGCGAAACCCTTGCAGGCATAAGAGCGTATGGCCTCGGAGCCGAATCGGAGGGGCCGGATCGTGAGACTGGCGCTGATCAGCCATGGCCGAAACCCGGACGGATGAACTCTGTCACCGCGCGCCTGGCAAGTCAACCGCCTCAACCGCCCTCTCTACGGAGCCTCGCCCGCCTGCACGGATTTCCGCCGGCGCTTGTTGGAACGGGCGGACTTAGGGTAGGGTCGGAGTTGCGCCATGTCTGTGATGCAGCCAGACCCGCCTTGGTGGCACAGGGCCGTCGTCTATCAGATCTATCCCTGGTCGTTTCACGATTCCAACGGGGACGGGATCGGCGACCTGCCGGGGATCATCAGCCGACTCGATTATCTCAAGGGAACGCCCGACTCACTCGATGTGGACGCCATCTGGCTGTCACCGCTCTATCCCTCCCCCATGCACGACTTCGGCTACGATGTCATGGACTACTGCAACATCGCTCCCCGGTTCGGGACCCTGGCGGACTTCGACCGCCTCGTGACGGAAGCCCATCGCCGCGGCATTCGCGTCGTCATGGACCTCGTGCTCAACCATACGTCCGACCAACATCCGTGGTTCATCGACTCGCGCTCGTCCCGCGCGTCTTCGAAACGCGACTGGTATTACTGGGCCGACGGCAAGGGCTGGCGTCGCCCGCCCAATAATTGGGCGGCGCGCTTCGGGGGATCGGTCTGGACCAGGGATTCGCGCACCGGCCAGTACTATCTGCATTCGTTCCTGCCGGAGCAGCCGGACCTGAACTGGACTAACCCGGCCGTGCGCGACGCGCTCTTCGAAATCGTCCGCTTCTGGCTCGAGCGCGGCGTAGATGGCTTCCGGCTTGACGCGATCAACTGGCTGGGGAAAGACACCCGTTGGCCGGACAATCCTCGCCGGCCGGCCTGGCGGAGCTACTATCGCCAGGTGCACCGCTACGACCGCGACCAACCCCAAGCCCATGAAGTCCTACGGGCCCTCCGGGCAACCATCAAGGACCGGCCCGAAACGGTGCTCGTCGGTGAGGCCTCATCCGACACCCCGGGCGGGCCCGCGGCCTTTTACGGAACCGGCACGGACGAGTTGCATGAGGTGTTCGACTTCCGCCTGCTGCGCTCGCGGTGGCAGGCAGACCAGTTTCGCCGTTTGATCCTGGAGAGCGACCGGGCCGTGCCTCGCGGCGGTTGGCCTACGGTCGTCTTCAGCAACCACGACCAGTCTCGACACATCGACCGCTACGGCAAGGGCGGCGATCCCGTCCGGCGAGCGAGGGCTGCCGCCCTGCTGCTCTTCACGCTCCGCGGCACCCCGTTTCTCTCTTATGGGGAGGAATTGGGCCTGCGGGACGGGAGGCTCCGCCGCTCGGACCTGCGCGATCCCTATACGATCCGCTACTGGCCGTGGAAGAAAGGACGAGACCCGGCGAGAACGCCGATGCCTTGGGATGATTCCCCGCAGGCCGGCTTCACGACCGGCAGGCCCTGGCTCCCCCTCTCACCGGGGTGGCGGCACACCAACGTCGCCTGCGAACAGCAGGATGCCGGTTCAATGCTCTCACTATACAAGCGGCTCATCCGGTTA
>DATIBM010000229.1:0-3078 GCA_035457545.1 Nitrospiraceae bacterium | reverse complement strand
GTGGCTCCGATGGTCTGGATCTCCCCGCGCGACAGGGCCGGCTTCAGCATGTTGGACGCGTCGATGGAGCCTTCCGCCGCCCCTGCTCCCACCAGCGTGTGGAGCTCATCGATGAAGATGATGATGTTCCCGGCCTGGGTGATTTCCTTCATGACGACTTTGAGACGCTCTTCAAATTGGCCGCGGTATTTGGTGCCGGCGACCAGCGAGCCCAAATCGAGGGCAATCACCCGCCGATTCAAAAGGTTGTCCGGCACTTCGGAGGTGACGATCCGCTGCGCCAACCCCTCGACAATGGCGGTCTTGCCGACGCCTGATTCTCCGATGAGCACCGGATTGTTCTTGGTCCGACGGCTGAGAATTTGCAACACGCGCTCGATTTCGTCCGAGCGCCCGATGACGGGGTCCAACTGGCCTTCCTGGGCGAGTTGGGTGAGATCCCGTCCGAATTCATCCAGCGCCGGCGTATTGCTCTTGCGGTCCCGTTCGCGCGGAGCCGATTTCCTGAGAAACGTGACGGTCAACTGCCGGGCGGTCAGCAAATTGGCGCCGAGGCTTCTGAGGATCTTGCCGCCGATTCCCTCCTCTTCCCGCAACAATCCGAGGAGCAGGTGCTCGCTGCCGATGTGGTTGTGTCCCAACAGCCGAGCCTCCTCGACCGCGTATTCGATGACCTTCTTGACCCGCGGGCTAAAGGGAATTTCCCCGAACGTCATCGTGGTGCCGCCGCCGGGCAGGTTCCGCTCGATCTCAAGGCGAATCTGCTCGGGGGACAGCCCCATCTTCTTGAGAATCATGAGCGCAATCCCGTCGGATTCGCGCAGGATGGCGAGGACAAGGTGTTCGGTGCCGAGGTAGTCGTTCTGATGCCGTTCCGCCTCTTCTCTGGCCAGGATGATGATCTTCCGACCCTTGTCAGTGAATCGTTCGAACATCCGTCCTCCTTGTGGGTTAAGCGTTCAGGGAGAAAGCACGGAACCCAAGGAAAAATCTAAAGTTATTCTAATCGGCAGGTTGAGGCATGTCAAGGTGCGAACAAATCTCTGTGCGCGTGATCGCGCGCGTGCTGTTCTTGCCTGTCGGATCGAATGTTTTGCCGTCGCGAACGCCTGAAAATCGATCGCTCCTGATCGCGCGCGTTGACTTCGCAAAACCGGCTCCCTAGTATCTGCCCGCCCGACTACACGGTTCCGATGATCTGGCGGAGCGATCGATGAAGCGGATCGGCATCCTGACCAAACCCAAGTTTCCCGATGTGGCGCAGACGCTGCACGAGCTGTGTCTGTGGCTGAGGCATCGGCAAAAGGACGTGCTGCTCGAATCGTCGACCGCGGCCTTGATCGACGAGTGTCAGCCGTTCGACCGGCCGACGATCGCGCGAGAGGCCGACATGATCATCGTCCTCGGAGGAGACGGCACGATGTTGGGCGCCGCCCGTCTCGTCGCGGCGCGCAACCCGCCGATCCTGGGCGTCAACATGGGCGGGCTGGGATTTCTTACCGAGGTGACGGTCGATCACCTGTTCGACGCGCTGGAGCGGGTGTTCCGTGATGATTTTACGATCGACGAGCGCCTGATGCTCTCCGCCACGATGAAGCGGGCAGGCGAAGTCGTGATGCAATCCACCGCGCTGAACGACGTCGTCATTTCCAAAGGGACCCTGGCTCGGATGATCGAAACGCAGGTGGGCATCAGCGGGCAATTCGTGACCAATCTGAGGGGAGACGGGCTGATCGTTTCGACGCCGACCGGATCGACGGGTTATGCCCTCTCCGCGGGGGGGCCGATCGTCAGTCCGGCGGCGGCGGCCTTCATGCTGGCGCCGATCTGTCCCCATACGCTGACGCACCGGCCCCTGATCGTGCCGAGCACGGTCATCATTTCGATTTCGCTCAGCAGCAAAGACGCCGGGGCGATGGTGACGCTCGACGGGCAGGAGGGCATGGCGATGCAGAAAGGGGATGTGGTGATTGTCACGGCGTCGGATCACCGGACGCACCTGATCCGATTTCCCGAACGGACCTATTACGAAACCCTTCGCCTGAAGCTCAAATGGGGGGACGGGTGATGGATTGCGCAGGCGGCGCGACGATTAGCAGGATGTTTATTTGGAACGGAGCGCGTAGATGTGGCTCAACATCTCCTGGTTGGTGACATACTTGAATTCGCCGATGCAATCTCCGCTCGCCTTCTGCCCCTGCTCGGCCTGTTGGAGCGCCTTGAGTCCGGCCGCATCGACGTACGCCGTCTTCCGTTGGACCAACAGATCGGTCAGCCGTTTCATGGATGATTCGATCGCCGCGCGCGTGACCGGCGAGAGGCCGGCGAGATAGCGGCTCACCACTTCCGCGCACCACTCCCCGTCCCGCTTCGCCACGCCGACCAATCCCTCGCTGGCCTTGCGGGCCCAGCCGGCGAGAAAAACACCGGGGAGCACCTGGCCGGACGCTTCATCGTACGCCTGAAAGAGCGCGTCGTCCGGCTCATTGCCCGTCTTGTTCGGGTTGGTCACGAAGACTCCGTTCTTGTAGGGAAGACCGACCGTCTCATCGACTTTATCGCCGACGGCGAAGACGACGCTGTCGACCGGAAACTCGTAGTACTGTTTGAGGCCGACCGCAGCGGTATCCTCTCCCTTGGGCTCCAGCTTTGTCTCTTCCATTTCGAGCGCCCGGACCCGATTGTTGGCGTCGACGAGCACGCGCTTGGGCGAGGCCAGAAAGCGGAACCCGAATTTGGTCTCGCTGACCTTGGGCTCGCACTTGTCGCATTCCGCCAACATGTCCTTGAGGATGGCGTCGGGCTGCTGCCCCACCGCTTCGAGCCGCGGCCTGATCCGCTCGATTTCCTTCGCCAACGCCTCTTGATCGAGGTTGGCGCAAATGGCCCGAATTTCCTTCGGATTGTATTTCCGTTCGGCCGGTCCGCGGCGGGCGATGGCCGTCACGCGCTCCACCTTCTTGTAGCGGCTGAGCCAATGGGCGATATCGACCATCACGTCGCCGACCCCGATGACCGCGACATGCTTTCCCATGTCGAACGGGCGATCGCCGAAGCCGGGCAGGCGATTGAAATGAT
>DATIBM010000228.1:0-2100 GCA_035457545.1 Nitrospiraceae bacterium | reverse complement strand
GTCGTGATCACCCAGTCCAGCATCCGGAAGTCGCGGGACTTCATGGATTTCACGATCGGCGAAGTGCAACAAATCGCCGGGCGCGCCGGCCGGCGGGGTAAGGACCAGGTCGGCTTCGCGGTGATCACGCCGTCGCCCTACATCGACTTGGACGTGCTGACGAAAGGGTTCACCGGGCATCCGGAAGCCATCGACAGCCAGTTTACGATTTCCTATCCCATGGTCCTCAACTTACTGAAGGCGCATCCGCACGAGCAGATTCAAGCCATCCTGGCCAAGAGCTTCGCCCAGTTTCAACTCAACCAGCGCGCCGAACTGCTGGAACGCAAGCTCGACGCCTTGCATGTCGAAATGGAACCGTACGGTCCCCGCGTCTGTACCGACTGGATTACGCAGTGGCAGACCTTCGACCAGGCCCGCCGGCACCGGCCCGCCCGGCACCTGACCCGGCGCGACGAATCGCCCGAGCTCACGGCCCGCTTTCATTTTCTGACTCCCGGCCGGGTCGTGGGACTCACGCGGGGACGCGGCATCGTCTTGCGTCAATACCGCAGCAAAGGCCAGCGGAATCCGATGGTGACGGTGCTCCGGCCGGACGGAGCCGTGACGGAATGTCCGGCCACGGCGGTCCATGAGGTCTTCGACCGCCTCTTGGACTGTGAAGAGATGCCGACCTATCCCTGGTGCACCACGGCGTCTTTCGACGACCTTTCCCACCAATTGGCCGACCTCCCGACGCGCCTGCCCGTGCTGCCGATTCTGGTTCCCAAGACGGCGGACCCGTTGCCTGATTCGGTCGTCCAATCCATGGGGGACTTTCCCTGTCCGACCTGCCCGTCGCGTTCAGCCTGTCAGAAAGACTTCGTGACCGCTTCACGGCTCCGTCATGAGCAGCAACGTCATATGAAATCCATTCAAGCCCTTCGGACCAGCTTGTGGCACCGGTTTCAAGAGCAAGTGGAGGTCCTGCAGCGGTTCGGCTATCTGACGCCGCAGGCGCAGCTGACGGCCGACGGAGAATGGGCGAGGCTGATCCGGATCGACCACTCCCTCTTGATTACGGAACTGATCAGGGTTGACGCCTTCATGGGCGCCGATCCGGCCCTACTGACCGGCGTGATGGCCAGCATCGCGCATGACGACGACCGTCCCGGCGCCTTTCCGCGCATCAGCATGGGGCTGAGTTCCCTATTGGGTCAGGTGAGAAAGCTGGCAGAGAGTTTATCGCCGTACGAAGATCCGCCGCTCTTGCGGGCGGATGTTGCGGCCCTGGCGGAACGCTGGATCGGCGATCCCACGCTCACCTGGATCGGGCTGTCCCGGCTGACGACCATGGCCGAGGGCGACATTTATCGCCTGCTCGCCCGCACGCTGGAGTTCCTATCGCAACTGCACACCTTGAAAGGCACGCATCCCAGCCTGGCCGAGACCGCCTCCAAAGCCATTGCGCTGATCCGCCGGGGTGTGTTGGAAGAATTACCGTGAAAGGTGAGGCGTGATGTGTGATGCGGTCAAGAATTAAGACTGATCACTGATCACTTCCTCTGGAGACCTATGACGACTGACGAACTCGAGCGGCTCCTGGCCCAGCAACCCGTGACCCTGCTCCACCGCCTGGCGCAAGGGCGGGTGCATCGACATTTCAGAGCCGGCAAGCGGCGCTTGATCGAGCTGTTGCTTCAACATTCCAGCGAGAACCGGGCGGGGCTGGAATCCGACCTGCAGACCCTGATTGCGGATCGTCAACCCCCCGCGGAGGCTCCGACGCCGGCGGTTCCCCGTGTTCACCGCCCCCCGGTTCCGTCGACGGGCCGGCGGCCCGGAAGGAGTCCGGAACCCGACTCAGGACCGGCGGTGTCGCTTTCGGCCTGGCTCGAAGGCATCGGAGTGCCCGCGCCTCAACCGTTCGTCGCCGACCCGTGGCAGGAAGAAGCGCTCGCCGCGCTCGCCGACAAGGACGTGGTGGTCAGCGTGCCGACGGGCAGCGGGAAAACCTATGTGGCGGTCGAAGCGGCGCGCCGAGCGATGGACGACAATCGCACGGTGATTTACACCTCGCCTCTCAAGGCGCTCTCCAATACCAAGTACACCGAGTTCTCC
>DATIBM010000227.1:0-5155 GCA_035457545.1 Nitrospiraceae bacterium | reverse complement strand
GGCATCGACCAGCCGCTTGAGCCCCTGCGGCCCGCCGTAGGACGATTGCGGCGCGTAGGGATAGACGCCGTCATACCCCCAATTCCGGCGTCCCGGAAATTGCGCGACCGGCATCAACTCGATAGCCGTGATCCCCACGTCGTGCTTGAGATAGTCCAACAATGGAATCGCGGCCTCGAAGGTGCCGGCAGGGGTTGCTGTGCCGACGTGCAGCTCGTAGATGATCAGCTCCTCCAGCGGCAATCCCCGCCAGCCTCGATCGGTCCAGTGAAACGCGGAGTGATCCACGACAGCCGAAGCGGCGTGCACCCCCTCCGGTTGAAACTGCGAGGCCGGGTCCGGCCGCTCGATCCGGTCGTCCAGCCGATACAGGTACCGGTCGCCGGGCCGCACCTGCGACACGACCGCCTCGAAGTAGCCGAAGTCTTGCGGCTTCATGGGCACAAGCCTCGGAGCGGTTCCGGGCAACCGGACGGCGACGTCATGGGCTCGCGGAGCCCAGAGGCGGAACCGCGTGGAGTCGTCGCCGAGATAGCGCGCGCCAAGATCGAGCTGTCTGATCTGCGTGGAATCATCTGTCATGGAAGCCCTCCATACCAACCTTCGGTTGAGCCGGCGGCTCATCGGGCGTAGCCCCTCCCCATTGACGCCGCCGGAGAACACCTCCCGTGATTGTTCCTCCTGATCGAACCTTCGGTTGAGCCGGCCGCCCTTTCGATAGTTCTTGGCGGCCGGAGAGAACACCTCAAATGATTCGCTCTCCCGATCTCATACCAACCTTCGGTTGAACCGGCGCCGCTTTTTCGTCCTATCGAATCTGCTGGCGCCGGAGAAGATACCACCGGTGGTTCTCCTCGCCCTTCTCCCGAATCAAACTCTTCTTTGCGCAGTCTGCCAGATGCCTCGCGCCTACACCAGCGGCGCCGGAGAATTCTTGGGCAGGAGCCTGTCCGAGTAATCCTTCGTTGCGAGGCGAAGGAGCTGTGGGCAGATGCGAGGCCACAGGGTCGAAAAAGCCGGAGGCGTATTCGCTGGAATACGTTGAGGTTTTTTCGAGCCGAGAACGACGCAGATGCCCGCAGATCGTTTGCCGCAGTAGAATGGCATTACTCGGACAGACTCCTTTGCCCCTTGCATAGCAGCCCGCGGCCCTTTAGAAATGATAGATATCGACCATCCACGCCGACCGTCCGTCTTAGAACGCGGAGAAGGAGGCTCATGAGAGTTTGGCCGGGAAAACCCTATCCCCTTGGGGCCACGTGGGATGGAGAGGGAGTGAATTTCGCCCTGTTCTCCGAGAACGCGACGGGAGTGGAACTCTGCCTGTTCGACGATCCGCGCGCCAAGCAGGAGACGCATCGGATCAGGCTCGAGGAGCGGACCGATCAAATCTGGCACGTCTATATTCCCGGACTGTGGCCTGGGCAGCATTACGGCTACCGGGTGCAGGGTCCCTACGAGCCGGCGGAAGGCCATCGATTCAATCCCAACAAACTGCTGATCGACCCCTACGCCAAATCCATCGCCGGCCTCATCGAGTGGTCGGACGCGATGTTCGGATATCCGATCGGGCATCCGGACGCGGACCTGGCCTTCGACGAACGAGACAATGCCCGCAATGTGCCCAAGTGCGTCGTGATCGACTCCGCCTTCACCTGGGGAGGCGACCGCCCGCTCAAGACGCCGTGGGAGAAGACGATCATCTATGAAGCCCATGTCAAGGGGATGACGGCCCGTCATCCCGAGGTCCCGGACCATATGCGCGGCACCTACTCAGGCCTGACCACTCCCGCCATCGTCGACCACCTCGTCAACCTGGGCGTCACGGCCATCGAATTGCTGCCGGTGCACCATTTCGTCCGCGACAAGCATCTGGCGGACCGCGGCCTGAGCAATTACTGGGGCTACAACACGATCGGCTTCTTCGCGCCGGACATCCGCTATGCCGTGTCGCCCGTCCGCGGCCGGCACGTGCGCGAATTCAAGACGATGGTCAAGACGCTGCACAGCGCCGGCATCGAGGTCATCCTGGACGTGGTCTACAATCACACGGCCGAAGGGAACCATTTGGGACCGACCCTGTCGTTTCGCGGCATCGACAACGCCTCCTACTACCGATTGGTCGCCGACGACAAACGGTATTACATGGACTATACCGGCTGCGGCAACACGCTGAACGTCACGCACCCTCGGACCCTGCAACTGATCATGGACAGCCTGCGCTATTGGGTGACCGAGATGCACGTCGACGGGTTCCGGTTCGATCTCGCTGCGGCCCTGGCGCGCGAGTTGCATGAAGTCGATCGGCTGAGCGCCTTCTTCGACATCCTCCACCAAGATCCGATCCTCTCCCAGGTCAAGCTCATCGCCGAGCCCTGGGACCTCGGCGAGGGCGGCTATCAGGTGGGCAACTTCCCGGTCGGCTGGGCCGAATGGAACGGCAAGTATCGCGACACGATCCGGCGGTACGTCAAGGGCGACGGCGGTCAGGTGGCGGAGCTGGCTTACCGCCTGACGGGCAGCAGCGATCTGTATGCCGCGAGCGGCCGGCGTCCCTTCGCGAGCGTGAATTTCGTCACGGCCCACGACGGGTTCACGCTCCACGATCTGGTGTCCTACAACCACAAGCACAATGAAGCCAACGGGGAGGAGAATCGCGACGGGACCGACGACAACCTGAGTTGGAACTGCGGGGTCGAGGGCCCGACGAACGATCCGGCGATTCTCGATTTGCGCGAACGCCAGAAGCGCAACTTCCTGGCGATCCTGTTTCTCTCGCAGGGCATTCCGATGTTGTGCGGCGGCGACGAGATCGGCCGGACCCAGCGCGGCAACAACAACGCCTATTGCCAGGACAACGACATCAGTTGGTTCGATTGGCATCTGGACCAGCCGAAGCGGGACCTGCTGGAATTCACGCGGCACCTGATCGCGCTGCGCAAACAGCACCCGGTGTTGCGCCGGCGCCGATTCTTCCAGGGACGGCACATCCGGGGATCGGAGGTCAAAGACCTGGCTTGGTTTCGTCCTGACGGCAAGGAGATGACGGATGAGGATTGGGAGAAAGGATTTGTCCGCTCGCTCGCATTGCGACTCGCGGGCGATGCGATCGAGGAGACCGATGAAAAAGGCCGGCGGCTCATCGACGATACCCTCCTGATTCTGCTGAATGCGCATCACGAGCCCCTGGACTTTATCTTGCCCGCGCATAAACGCGGCGTGCGCTGGCAATCGGTCCTGGACACGTCATGGAACCGCGGGCATCATCGGCAGGTCGTCGTCCTCAAGGGAGGGGAGCGCTATGCGCTCAGCGCGCGGACCATCGCCGTGCTGAAACTCCGAAGCCAACAGCGGCCGTCCGCCTCGGATGCCGGCGGTGGAACCGCGTAATCCGCGTGCCTCGCAGGCGAGTCTCCCGCTCCTGGTTGACGAATCAGCAGAGCACGCCGGAGGTCGGGCTCGGGCTCGAGATCAAGAAATCGGCAGGCGACACGCTGCACGCCGTCGTCACCGACATTGCGGAAGACACGGTGACCTTGGATGCCAACCACCGGTTGGCGGGAAAACACCTGGTCCTGGACGTCGAGCTGCCGGAGAACCCCGGCCCGGCCGAACAGGGCGCCGCCGCGGCGGCATCTGGGGACCCTTCGTAAGGGTCCCCGGTCCGCTCGCATCACCGGCTTCGCTGAGATTCCTCCAGCGCGTGCGTGACCTCTTCCTTTCGCCTGTTTGTCTCCGCAGCCGACACCTTACGTGCGAACGCACCTGCGTCCGTGACTCCACGATCTGTTGTGTTCAAAGCTGCGGTCATCCGCGAGTTCATCGTGTCACTCCTGCATGGCAGCCTGTTCATCGGATCCATTCGACTGGTATCAGTCAGATAGAGCGGGCCTTCTATCCCGTCGATCTTCAACGCCTCTTTTATAAATGCAATGGCCACCTATCGATTTTAAGTTTTAGGGTTCGGGGCAGACCTCTTGTTCTCTTTTCCATATCAGGTTCTCGTTGGTTATTTTGACGGTCCAACGTCCACGTTCAGTTCCCAATAGCGGGAATAGCCTCCGGCTCATACTTTAGTGCCGAATTTAAGGGGTCAGACCCACTGCTGTCCAAGGTACTGGACGTCGAACTGTTGGAGAACTTCGGACCGGCCGAACAGGGCGTCGGCACGGCGGCATCTGGAGACTCCTCATAAGCGGCTCTCCTCGGTAAAAGGCAGTGCGCGATTTAAGGGGTCAGACCCCTTTGTTTCATGCAGCCCGTCCCTGCTTTTTCTCCCGAGACTCCAGGCAAAGATTCCCAGTACCATTTTCGTTTTCCAAATCGTGGCAGCCCGTCTCCTTCAATCCTCTTCACCAGCCTCGATCTTTGTGGTCTGTGGGATAGGTACAAGCCCACCACCAACCGTCAGGAGTGTACTCTGTGGTAACTTCGCTTTAATCTGATCCAGTATCGCCTTGAGTTCGACCTTCGTATCCGCCTGGAGCCCAAGGCACTGGGCAATCCCAGCACTGTCAGTGCTGCGCCGCTCTTTGAGCTTCAGCGTATAAGCGGTGGCGCCTTTCACGAGTTCGTAAGCGTGAAACTGCATCGAGTCGCCGTCCCGCACGCCATTGATATGATCAAACGCAAACTCGCTCCTGATGTACTTCAGAAGCGAGTCCTGCAAGACCAGGACGAGACGTTTCGATAAGTGCTCGAATGTGGCGATCTTGTGGTTCAGTTGTACCAAGATCGTCTTCGCGGTCATCTTCCAGTTCATCCCAAAGGGCTTGTCAGAGCCGATATCCTCCCGGTTCACGCGGACTTTGTGTTGTTGGAGAAATCGCTGGCGTTCTGGCCAGACCGTACCGGTTGTATCGAGCGTCTGCAGCTCAATGCCCACAAAATCACGGGGCTTACCGTCCCTAATTGACACTAGACAGTAGTCAATGCTGCCACCGGGAACGGCAAGTTCGGCAACGATCCGCAACTCGTTCCCAGGCTCATGAAGTTTGAGCAAATGGACACAGTCTGGCCTGCTGCCGGTTTGATTGACACCAATCTACGCTAATTCCGCCTGCCTTTCGAACTCCATCGGACTGAGATATCCCAATGTGGAGTGCCGCCGCCGGGGATTGTAAAAGCGCTCGATGTAATCGAACACGTCGGCTTT
>DATIBM010000226.1:0-5280 GCA_035457545.1 Nitrospiraceae bacterium | reverse complement strand
CCCGTAGCTGGTCCGGTACTTCAATCGTCCCAGGATCTTGACGATCTCCGGGTGGAAATCGGCGAGCCCGACTTCGAAAATGACCTTCTCGGCCTCTTCGATCATCAATTTCTCGACATCGGTCTTCACCTTTTCGACGATTTCCTCGATCCGCGTCGGATGGATGCGGCCGTCCTGCATGAGCCGTTCCAGCGAGACCTTCGCGATTTCCCGGCGCAAGGGGTCGAAGCCCGAGATGATGACCGCTTCGGGCGTTTCATCGATGATCAAATCGATGCCGGTCGCCGCTTCGATAGCCCGAATGTTGCGGCCTTCCCGCCCGATGATCCGGCCCTTCATGGCATCGTTGGGGATCGGCACCATGGAGATGGTGGCCTCGCTCACATAATCGCGCGTGACGCGCTGAATCGAGGTCGCGATGATCTCCCGCGCCTCCCGCTCCGCGTTTTCTTTTGCCTCTTCGATCGTCCGCTTGGACAGCCCGGCGGCCTCGATGCGGACCTGGCTTTCGTACTCGGCCAGCAGATGCCGCTTGGCTTCCTCTGCGGTCATTCCCGCCACTCGTTCCAGCGCCTCGCGATGCTCCCTAAGTGCCAGCGCGCAAGCGGTCTCTTTCTCCTGGAGCCCCGCCTCACGGCGATCCAACTCCCGCTCCCGCTTGGAAAGGTCCTGCTCGCGCTTTTCCAAGCCTCCAGCCTTCCGATCGAGCAGTTCCTCCCGCTGGAGAAACCGACGCTCCTGTTCTTGGAAAAGAGTCGTTCGTTCCTTCTGCTCACGCTCCAGTTCAGCTTTGGCTTGTATCAGAAGGTCTTTCGCCTCAAGCTTCGCTTCTTTGACACGGGTCTCTGCTTCCCGCGCGGCAGTCTGGACGATTTGCCGCGCTTCCTCTTGGGCACGGTCTTTGGCTGCCAACGCCGTGCGGCGCCGGAGCAGCTCATACCCGCCGATGCCGCACAACATGCTCACGAGGGCAACAGCCAGATACATCACTAGGTCCGACAAGATGACCCCCCCTTTCCCACGAACGACAGCACGGTTCTGTCGTCAACTCAGAACGGCACCACGCAAAACACGGAGACATTGTTTCTGGATACGGAGTGGGAGCGGAGGGATTCGACAGCGTGGCAGAATCTAGCCCGCGATGGCGGCACTACGGAAACAGGACATGGCTGATCGCACGGAGCGACTACCGTCTCAATCGAGTCGTTCGAGGTCGCCCTCGCGCTCCTCGATAGGCCCAAGGCGTACGGCACCCTTGCAGGATGCCGGCCGGGGAAAGGATAAGGGAATGGCCCTCCCATTCTCTGCGGCTACTGAGCCTTTCCTGCCCCCCGGACACGGTAGGCTTCCACAAGAAACTCTGGAAAACAGACCAGGTGCGTACAAGGAGACTTCTCTCCATGAGTTTCATCACCATGTGGACCACGATCAGCATCCTTAATGTCAACCACGCGTCAGTGACGTACCCTTGTCAAATCCTCTGTACAGCCCGATTGCTGAGTTTTCCGCCCCTCTGCTAAGTGAACTCCTGAAACCTCTCTGTGCTCGTCAACCGGTGCAGAACCATATCAAACGCCCCGGGTGCGATGCAACCCAGGGTTATCGAGGAAGCGCGGACTGGACCTGCTCCTCGATGGATTCCATCAGCGACAACATGCGCCGCTCGACATCCGCTTCTTTTTCGGTCCGCTGTTGTTCGGCCTGGAACAATTCATGGGCAATATTCACGGCTGCCAGGACCGCCAACTTGGAGAGCGTCGCGGTCCGCATCCCTTGGGCAACGGCCTTCATATGGTCATCGACAAATTGGGCCACCCGTTTCACATATTGTTCATCCGCCTCGCCCCGGAGCGTGTACCGCTGTCCGTAGATCTCGACCTCGACGGTCTTAGCCAAGGGCCACCTCCTTTGAGTCTTCCCAGCACTCGAGCAACTCAACCTCGCCCAGTATTTTCTGCACCCTGGTTTTAATGCCCGCGCGCTCGCGTTCCCACCGGCGATTGACTTCCTCTTGGGCGAGGAGGCGCGCTCGCGCCGCGCGCAAGTCCTGTTCCAACTGCTGGTTTTTTTGACGGAGATCGTGAAGGGCTTTGACGAGATCTTTGACTCGGCTTTCAAGAGCTTCGAGCTTGTCGAGCGCCATCGCGACGCCTTCACCCTGCGCAGGATTGATGAGGAAGGATCGGCAAACTATAGTGGCCGGAGCCGTGTTCTGTCAAGGAATGACGCGCACGAGGCCCTATGTACCCTGGCCGTGAGCCTGCCCTTGGCGAAGCCGTTGATACTCCCGATAACTGCGCAGGACGCGTTTGACGTACAGCCGCGTCTCCTGATAGGGGATCAACTCGACGAATTCATCCGGCTCACGCCGGCCATGTTTGGCGATCCACCCGTTCACGGCCTGGGGACCGGCATTGTAGGCCGCCACCGTATAGATGACGTTGCCCGAGAACTGTTCGAGCAATTGGGCCACATAGCAAGCGCCGATCCGCACGTTGGTCTCTTCGTCGAAGAGATCGTCGCGCTTGACCTCAGCGAGCCCCAGTTTCTTGGCAACGGTGGTCGCGGTCGCCGGCATCACTTGCATCAGCCCCAGCGCCCCGACTCTGGAGACCGCCCGTCCGTCATATTGACTCTCCTCTCTGATGATGGCCGACACCAGATCCGGGTCCACACCCTGCGCGGCCTGAGACGGCACAAAGGCGGTCGGATACCCGACCCGCCAAAGGGCCGGCGAAGGCACTGTGCCGCGCAATTCCAAATCCTCCCGGAAGTGCAGGCGGGCGAGCCGCAATGCCTGACCATGCGCGCCAGCCTCGCTCAGCAGGCGCGACAAGGCCAGGACCACCGCGGCATCCTTTCCGTAGCGGCGGGTCAGAATCGCGAGTTCCCTGGCTGCGTCCGGCCCCATCCCCAGCAGCCGAAGCTCCACGGCGCGGCGATAGGCCCGGTCCCGCGTGATCTCCTCTCGTTTATCAGGAGGAAGTTGCTCGGGTCCGGGCAGGAGCGCATCCGCGTCCATCCTGTTCAGCCCATCGGCTTGGGCCTGCCCGGCCTGTCGAACAAGCTGGCAGTAATACGTGACCGGATATCGGGCGCAGAGTTGGGCGCGGAACGAGTCTCCGCTGTGGTCTTTCAATCGGTCCGACGCCCGAGCTATCCAATACAACGCCTGCGGAACGAGCGCCTCGCTCTCCTTGGCGTCGACAAGGCGTTGCAGCGCCGCGATCGCCTCTTTCCATTGTCCCGCCTGATAGCGAGCCCATGCCATTTTCCATAGCCCATCCACACGATGGATGCCGGCCTCCGGGCTGTCGACTTTCCGATAGGCCGCAATGGCCTGTTCCATCTGCCCCTGATCCTCGAGCCACACGCCGCGAAGAATGTTGAGTATGGCCCGCTGCTCATGGGTGAGAGCCGCCTTGGGTGGAGCCTGGCTCAAGGCGAGCAGTTGGTCGCCCTCCGATTGGCGAAGGTAGATCCGAGCCAGCCACACGGTCGCCTCCCCGGCCTCGGGAGTCTGCCCGGCAATCACGTCCTGGAACACAAACTTGGCCTGTTCATACCGTTTAAGCCGCACCAGCGAGAGCCCCAGTTTATACTTGGCATCGGCGGTGCGCGGGCCCATATTGGTCATGGAGAGAAACTGCCGAAACTCTTCGACCGCTTCCTCATGAAACGCCTGTGCATGGAACTCCTTCGCCCGTTGATATCGGTCCTCCGCCGTCGGGGTCCATGGCTGGCCGTTGGCCGAGGAGCCGATCAATCGCGCATAAGCCTCCCGCGCTTCCGGCGTTTGGGGCAATTTCACCCAGAGAGAGCGAAGGGCCGCTTGAGCGTCGGCAGGTTGGCTGAGTTGCAGGTGGCAGTCGGCAAGATGGAGCCAGCCGGCCGGGGCCACGGATTCCTTCTCATCCGACCGCAGGGCCGTCGCGAAAAGATCGACGGCTCGATCACACTGGCCCGCTCGGTACCAGGCTTCCGCCGCTTCATAGGCAGCCCTGGTCGCCAAGGGGCTGTCCGGCGTGACTTCCCGGATGGATTCCATCAGCGCCGCCGCTTCGGCGACGTCGCCGAGCTTCAGCAAAGCCTGCCCCATCCACAACCGCAGGTAATCCTCCAGCAGCGGAAAGTCCCGCCTGGCCGACCGGAGAAACTGGACGGCACGACCGGGGTCCCGCTCGCGCAACAGGACTCCACTGACCAATCCTGCGCGTTTGGCCCAGACGGAACCGGGATGTTTCTCCATGAGCAGATGAAGCCGATCAAGTTGGAGGTCGAATCTCGACTGCCCCTCGACGCCATTGAGGGCCGGATACGTCCCGGATTTCTGCCCCGCCAGCGCCGCCCGAAAACAACTCTCGGCCTCCTCACAGCCGAAGGACTCGGTTCCCGGAACCCGATGGTTATTGTTGTCGCTGAGGGCCGAGACCGCGCCCGCCGCGAGACCGATCGACAAGGCCGTCGCTCCGATGACTCGGATCAACCGAGAGGTCGAACTGTTGAATGGAACGATGAACGTCGGCATGACTCTGGGGATACTCCGAGAGGATGAGAGTAAACCCCACGGAATTATAGCAGCTTTCGACGGATCTCTCGCATGAAAGAACGGATGGTGGAACCGGCCGAGACTCGATCGCAAACAAGGTCCCGGCCTGTACGCCTTGTCTCGCAGAAATAAGCTATGGTAGCTTGCCCCATGAGTCTTTCTCGCAGCCGCACCCTGCCCCTCCTCCACCTCGATCCAACACCTCCCAACCTGCTCGCGCTTGACCCGGACTCGTTGGAAACCCTGATCAAGGAATGGGGCTGGCCTGGATTCCGCGCCCGCCAGATCTTGCGGTGGTTATATGCCCGGCGGACCCGCAGCATCGACCAGATGACCGACCTGTCCCTCCGTGATCGTTCCACGCTTCGCGAACGCACCATGCTCCTCCGCCTGCCGCCGCCGACGGTGCGACAGGCGGCCGACGGAACCAAGAAATTCCTGTTCCAACTCGATGATGGGCTGGTCGTGGAAAGCGTCCTAATCCCGGACGGCCGTCGGCTTACCCTCTGCCTGTCCTCGCAGGTGGGCTGTACCTTTGACTGCCGGTTTTGTCTGACCGGCACCATGGGCTTGCAGCGAAACCTCAAGCCGCACGAGATCGTCGACCAGATGCTGTCCGTGCAGGATACCCTGGCCCCGGAAGAGCGGATCAGCAACCTGGTCTTCATGGGCATGGGAGAACCTCTGGCGAATCTGGACGCGGTAAGAGAATCGATCCGGCGCCTCACCAA
>DATIBM010000225.1:0-2866 GCA_035457545.1 Nitrospiraceae bacterium | reverse complement strand
CTTGTTCGATGTGTCCCGGATCCGCCTTGATCGAACCGAGGTGCTGATCGAGATCGGCACAGAGTTCGATAATGTCTTCGCCCATCAGCCGGCGCAACATGCCATCCATGTTCATGATGACGGCATTGAGATCCACCGCTTTCGTCGACACAAATTGCCGGCGGCTGAAGGCCAGCAACTGTCCGGTGAGCCCGGCGGCACGATCCGCCGCCTTCTTGACCTCCTCCAGTTCGCGCTGCATGGGATCGCCCTGCCGGAGGCGGCTCAGAATGAGTTCGCTATAGCCTCGAATGACGGTGAGAAGGTTGTTGAAGTCGTGTGCGACTCCGCCGGCCAGCCTGCCGACGGCTTCCATTTTCTGGGATTGCCGCAACTGCGCTTCCGTCGTCTGAAGCGCATCCACGGCTCGCGTCCGCTCGCCGAACTGGCCGATTTTGAGTCCGACATCCGCCACCATCTTGAGCAGGTCATCATCGGGTTCACGGACGTGGCGGCTGAAGAACTCGATGACCCCCTCGACTTCGCCGCCCACCAGAATCGGAAAGCCGAAGGCACCGTGCAGGCCGCTCTTTTCCGCGGCCTTGGATCGTGGGAAATTCGGTTCTCTCGTCACATCCGTGATCCATACCGGTTGCTCCCGCGCCCAAATTTGCCCCGGCAGGCCGACACCGGCTTTGAAGGATTGCTGCCACGTCGCCGTCACGAAGTCCTCCACGTCCATGGTCGCGGCCTTCCACAGATCCACGCAGCGTAGCGAGCCCGAAGACTTGTCCACGCGCCAGAAGACGCCGACTTCCCATTCCAGGCTTTCACCGACCGCCTGGATGATGCGGGGAACGGCCTGGTCCAACATGGCCGACTCCGCGAGCACCCGCGTCACCGCGTATTGAGAGGCGAGACGCCGCTCGGTACGACGGCGATCCGTGATATCGCGAATGAACGCGCTGAAAATATAGGCTTCGCCGATCCGTGCCAGCGACACCGACATTTCAACCGGAAGCTCGTGGCCGTCCTTGTGCAACGCCGTCACCTCGATGCGCCGATTCAGCGAGCCGGCGCCGGTCTGAAGCAGTTCCCGCATACCGCGGACGTGAGCCTCGCGGTCCCGGACGGGCAGGATCATTTCGGACAGGACCCGCCCCAGTGCTTCTGCGCGGGACCAGCCGAAGATTCCGGTGGCTTGCGCATTCCAATCCGTCACGATGCCCGCGGTATCCACTGTGATCACCCCATCCATGGCCGTATCGACGATCGCCCGGTTCCGTTCCTGGCTTTGCAGGAGCGCCGCTTCAGCCGCCCTGGCCCAGGCGCTCTCCTGCTGAGCCTGGCGGTATTCCGAACGCAGGCGAGACGTCGACCAGAGCAAGAGCATCAACAACGGAAACCAGACAATGGACCCGGCCACGCCGACTTTCCAGAGGACGGATCGGATCGGCTGCAGGACATAATCGCGGTCCATCCGCATGAGCACCGACCAGCCGAACCCGGGAAAATCTCCGAATCCTTTTGACGAGGCATACCCCGTCACGATGCGGACATGGCGTCTCAAGTGCTCTTCCTCAATGAACCCCGGCTCTCCACGCTGACTGGCCAGGGCCGACGGAAGACTCATGGCTCGCAGGTTTACATTGCCCTTGTGCGCAAGATCGGAATCGACGAACACGCTGCCGCTGTCGGCTAACATCTGATACTCGATCAAGCCGACAAAGTCGGAGCGGTGTTCCAAGGACCGAATGGTGCGGGTGGTGACCTCTTCGATGGTGTACACCGCCATGCGCGTAGTGACCACGCCTACAAACGTGCCGTCCGAGTCCAAGATGGGCGCCGTGAAGGCGACCGTCTCGGTCCCATGGTCGGTGCCATGGAACCCGACATCGTCGGTGACCAGCTTGCGTTGAGCCCGGGCTTCCTGAAACCACCGGCTCTGCCCATAGTTCCGCCCGAGTAAGGTCTCATCGGTGGCCGCGATGAGGACTCCCTGCTCGTCCGTCACCCCGAGCCACAGATAGAATGGCCCGTAGGCGGTCTTCATCCAATTGAGATAGCCGTTCAGATAGGCCCGATCCGAGGGCCGCACGGAAAAGGCACGGGCCATCATTTTGACGTCACCGTATCGTTCAAAGAGCAGCCGGTCCAGCTTGTCGGCGACCTCGTTGGCCGCCAACATGAGTTGCTCCCCGGAGACCGACACCAGCCGCCGTTCGACATACCGCAGGACAAAGGCCCCGATGCCCAGCGCGAGCAGGGTCATAAAGACGATCAGAAACGGCAGCCAGCGGTAGCGACGCCATTCCTTTACGCCCGATGAGGTTACAGGAAAGGTCATGTCAACGGCCCGTCACGATCCAGTTCCGCACTGTCATCGCGGGATGGTAGGCTCGTTTGGCGTCCCGGAGCCCGGCCAGGCCGGCATCGTCCATGGCATTGAGGTATACGGCGCCCCGGGTGGCCGCCGAGCGGCACGTCTCCCGGAATAACCGCTGCGCCAGTCCGGGAACGTCACGGTCCGCCACCTCCAGCAGGACGCAATACGTCTGCGGGGTCAGCCAATAGCCGAACGTATAGGCGGCCACCGTCCCGTCCACCCGCGCCACCGTCCCCTGGAGCCCGAGTCGCCCGCTTTCGGCCAAGACCAGCTCATGCGCCGCCGCGGCATCGTCAAGCAGGAATTGTCCGACCTCCTCCAGGCGACCGTTTTGTTTCTGCGCGGCCCAACGAGTACAGAGCGCTCTGCAGGCGGCTTTGTCCCTTTCTCCATAGGGTTCAATGAGCACCGCATGCTCGCGCGCCACCCGGTTGCAGAGTGCACGCTGGGATTTGTAGCGGTCCCCCGTCAAGGCGGACAGGGCCTGAGCGGAATACAGAT
>DATIBM010000224.1:0-6764 GCA_035457545.1 Nitrospiraceae bacterium | reverse complement strand
GGCAGCGCGGGCACCAGTTGATCAACCGTTCGCCTCGATAGAGGAGCCCATCTTCATAGAGCCGGACAAAAACTTCGCGGACCGCCTTCGACAGCCCGTCATCCATCGTGAAACGGGTGCGACCCCAATCGCAGGAGGCTCCCAACCGTCTGAGCTGGCGCAGGATGGTCCCGCCGGACTGCTCCTTCCAGGCCCAGACCCGCTCGATGAATTTCTCCCGTCCCAGAGCCTCCCGCGAAAGGCCCTCCGCCGCCAGTTGCCGCTCCACCACGTTTTGCGTGGCGATGCCAGCGTGGTCCATGCCCGGAACCCAGAGTGTGTTGCGTCCCTGCATCCGTCGCCAGCGGATCAGGATGTCTTGCAAGGAGTTGTTCAGCGCATGGCCGACGTGGAGCGAGCCGGTCACATTGGGCGGCGGGATCACGATCGTATAGGGTGGCGCCGGGTCATCCACGCGGGCGTGAAAATAGCCCCGGCCGGCCCAGAACTCATACCAGCGTCGCTCGACCTCGTGCGGATCGTAGGTCTTGGGAAGTTCGCGATGGCTCATGGGGATTCGTGACAGGCGATGAAGCAGCGCATCTTAGCATGCGTGCCGGAGCGCAACAAGAAGCGCGACAAGGCGCGCGCACCGGCCGGATCCGGCTTGTACGTCAGAAACTCCTGTGTTATAGATCGAGCGCCTTCGCCGCGACGGAATGCGGGCGCGCCCACTTAACCTGGAGAAGGATCACGATGCCGAGAGGACGAGAGAAGGATCGGAAGGTCAGGCGAAAACACCGGAAGAATGTGCAACGGATGAAGGCATTGGCTCGCGCGCGACGGGCCGCGGCGAAAAAAACGAAGAAGTCCTGACGGTCTGGATTCCTGCTTGGAGGCGGCTATTCGAGCGCGCTCAAGCGTTTGATTTCTTCACTCACCTGAGTTTCCGCCACGGCGGGGACGATCTCCTGCACGGCCTGTTCGATGCGTGTCTGGGCGATGTCGCGGGCCACGCGCTCCAGCACGTCGCGCATCAGGCTCCCGACCATCTCCTGGATCGTGCTCGTGACCACGTGCTCGAGGTCGCCGAGTTGCCGGCGCACGGCATCAGGGAGCACCTTCTGCACCGCCGGTTCGATGGCGGTCAGGACGGCTTGCTCCACTGCAGCTTGGACGGCGGATTCGATGGCGGGCTTGGTGGTCTCCTCCATCCGCTGAAGGACGGTCGGCTCCAGCGAGACCAGGTGGCTCGAAATCTGCTGGCTGACCAGACTGGGCAGCTCCCGCCGCACGATCGGCTCGATTGAACCGGCTACGGCGGCCGGCGAGAGGGCTTCGCTCAAGTGCGCGCGCACCGCCTCCTGCACCTTCTCGTTGACCTGACGTTCCACCTCACGGGACACGAGGCTCTGAACCGACGTCGTGAGGGACTCAGTCACTTGCTTGGCGACCCCCGAAGCCATCGCATCGAAGAAGGTCTTGCTGGCCATCTCTAGATGCGGCGGTGCGATGGGCGGTCTCGGCGAGGGCGAGGGTTCGGAAGAACGGGCCTCGGAGGGACGGGCTTCGGCCGCTTGCCGAAGGGCCGTGGCGCGAGGCTGATCCGGCGGCGATGGTTGATCCATTGGTTGCGGGGGCGTTGTTGGATCGTCTGACCGTGTTTGGGGAGACGATTCACTTGACTTGGCAGGTTCGAAGGAGAAATTCAGCTCTTCGCCGTCTTCGGCAGGGCTGTCACCTTCCTCCAGGTCGGTGGCCTGTGACGTGGGGGGCCAGGTCCGTTTGACCTTGCTCTTCTTGGCTGCCGCCTGTCCTGATGCCTCCAACGACCGCAGGGTGTCCAATAGGCTGCCCGGTTGGATCGGCTTGGTCAGGAAGACTGCGACGCCGAGCGAGCGGTACAATCCTTCGTCCGGATGATCGGCGGAGTCGATCAGCGAGATGATCGGGGTGTCGGTCAGATTGTCGAGCTTGTTGAGCTCTTTGCAGAAGCTGGAAAAGGTGATCTTGTTCAGGTGGTAGTCCGCGATGACGGCCTTCGGCGCTACCTTCTTGGCTGCCTCCAGGGCGGAGGGGCCGTCCAGAAAACTGTAAACTTCGTATCCTTGATCGGAGGATAGTTGTTCGATCATGCGGCGGACGGCCGGGCTGCTGTCGATGACAAAGAGTTTGGACGCCATGAGAGACCCCTTGGAAGACCCCTTGTTGTCAATGGAATCGACGCTAGCAGAGGGGGTGGACCTTGTCAAAAGAAATGCCCGATTTCACGTGGTTAGCGTCACGTTGCCGCTCGTGAGCACCGAGGTTCCTTCCATCGAAGCGGAGGCCTGTCGGTGATGGCGTCGCCGGATTCCTCGATCCACGTTGTGTTCTTCGATGCGGCCGGGACGCTGTTTCGGGTGAAGCGGTCCGTCGCCGACATCTACCTTGATCTGGCGGTTCCGTATGGGTTCCGCCGCGGGCCAGACTCTTGCGAAACGATCAAGGGAGCCTTCAAGCGCGCGATGCAGGATGCGCCGCCGCCGGTTTTCCAGGTCACCGATCCGGCCGAGATCAAACGGTGCGAGCGGCTCTGGTGGTTCGATGTCGTGCACAACGTCTTCTATCGCGTGGGCATGTTCGACCGGTTCGATGATTTTTTCGAAGAGGTGTTCCGGCGCTTCGACGGTCCGGAATTTTGGGAGCTGTATCCGGAAACGATCGACGCATTGAAGGGCCTGCGGGATCGCGGACTGGAACTGGGCATCATTTCGAACTTTGACTCGCGACTGTTCGGCGTCCTTAAGGGGCTCGGGATCGCCGACTATTTCGATACGGTCACGATTTCGTCGTTGGCCAGGTCCGCAAAACCGGCGCCCGGCATTTTTCGCCTAGCCTTGGAAAAACATGCGCTCGATCCGGAAGAGGCTCTGCATATTGGAGACAGTCTTCGGGACGATGTGGTGGGCGCGCAGAGGGCAGGCCTGGCCGGCGTGTTGATCCAGCGTCAGAACGAGCAACCGGAGAACGAGCCGCCTCAGGGGATCAATCCCTATCGAACCATCCACACCCTGTCCGAGCTGCCGGAACTGGTGAAACCCCGATAGCTGGTGAGATTCTGCGAGGTGCGGCCACCTTGCCGATGTTCGGCTGGTTAGAGCAGCAGCGGAACCAGATCCTTGGCACGTCCCTGCAATGGGACATCCACAAGGGTGGAGTTGGGCGTCGGGTCCAGGTTAATTTCAACTACGAAGGCCCCGGCTGCCTTGGCGATGGGGGCGAACGAGGCGGCGGGATAGACAATCCCCGACGTGCCGACGATCAGGAGCACCTCGCAACCTTCCAGTGCGGCGTAACTCCGATTGATATCCTCCGGCGTCAGGGATTCCCCGAACCAGACGATATGGGGTCTGAGCAGTCCTCTACAAGCAGCGCAATAGGGGAGCAGGCGGATCGGGACCTCACGGTTTTCTCCAATCGCGCCGCAATCGGTGCAGCGGACCTTCCAGATGTTGCCGTGAATCTCCGAGAGCTTGGTCGAGCCAGCCGCTCGATGCAGGCCGTCCACGTTTTGAGTGATCAGCCAGAAGTCCGGGACCTGCTGCTCCAAGGTCGCAAGAGCCTCATGGGCCTGGTTCGGCTTTTTGGTGGCGATCAACTCCCGGCGCCAGTTGTACCACTCCCAGACGAGCCGAGGATCTCGCTCAAATGCCTCCGGCGTGGCCAGATCCTCCGCGCGAAAGTTCCGCCAGAGCCCGTCCGTCCCGCGGAATGTCGGCACGCCGCTGTCCGCCGAGACGCCGGCGCCTGTGAGCACGGTCACGCGTTGCGCCCGCGCCACTCGTTCCCTGACCTCAGTAATCGTATTGCTCATGACGAGACTCGATTATACGCCGGTGCCGGGGTTTTCGTCCCCGTGCTATAGTACCGCTCTCATTTGTCTCGTCGGGGGGATGAATCATGCGCAATGTGATGATCGTGGGGGCAGGCTCCGTGGGCGGTTTCTTCGGGGCCCATCTCGCCAAAGTCCATCCGAACGTCTCGTTCCTGTTGCGGCCCAGGACCCTGGCGGCCGTGAAGGCGCGAGGCCTGACCATCCGCAGCGCCGGGGGCTCGTTCACAGTGCATCCGCCCGCCGCCTCCGATCCCAGGGAATTGCCTGCACCGGATCTGGTCATTCTCTCCGTCAAGGCCTACGACCTCGATGAGGTAATGATGCAACTCGAACCGGTCATGACCGAGAACACCGTCCTGCTGACCCTGCAAAATGGGGTGGATACGGAGGACCGGCTGATCGCGTGGCTCAAACGAGATTGCGTCGTCGGCGGGGTCGCGTTCATCTATTCCAAGATCGCCGAGCCGGGCGTAATCGATCACTATAAAAAGGGCGCGGTGGCGATCGGCGAGCTGATGGGGCACGAGAGCGACCGCCTGCTGCAGATCCGCGACCTCTTCGCACAGGCCGGCATTCCCTGCCAACTCTCCAAGGACGTGCGGCGCAGCAAGTGGGAGAAGATGTGCTGGAATTGCGTGTTCAACCCGCTGACGGTCCTGGTCAACGATCGGGTGGCGAAGGCGCTGGACCCTCCGGAAATGCTGCGGGTCATCCATACGATCGTCCAGGAAGTCATGGCGGTGTCGGCCGCGCTGAAGGTGCCGCTCGCGCCGGACATGGCGGACCGGGTCGTCAAGTGGTCGCAGGAGCTGCGGGACATCCATACCTCCATGTACGACGATTGGAAGGCGGGCCGGCCGACCGAGATCGACTACTTGAACGGCTACATCGTACAAAAGGCACGCGAACTCGGCATTCCCACGCCGGTCAACGAGGCGTTGACGGCGATGATCAAGGTTGTGACCACCAAGGACCGGACAGGACCGGGCATCCTCCGGATCGACGGGGCCGTGGTCCAACCGGTGACCCTTGATCGACAGGCGATCAATCAATTGCCGAAGGACCATCAGGTGGCCGACGTCGGGACCGTCATGTCGGGGATGAAGGGGCGGGCGATCAGGGTGAGTGGACTGCTCGACGTGCCGGCGTTGGGAATCGAGGCCGATCATGTGACGTTTCATTCGCTCGACGGCAGGTACGCCGCCACCTTGACATTGCAGCAGGCGCGCGAGCATGGGTTGCTCATTTACGAACTGGACGGAGAACCGCTGCCGGATGCGAAAGGCGGTCCGTTCAGATTGGTCACGCCGGGCCTTGGCGACCTCTGCGCCAACGTGAAGGGCGTCGGCCGGATCGAAGTCCGTGTGGGAACCGGCAAGGACACGAGACCGTCCCTGACAGAACGGACCCATTGCTGACAAGGACGGCCCGCGTGAGAGACAATCTTCGAACGGTCTGTCCCACGCACGCCGATGTTGTATCATGAGGTAACGATCATTCATTAAGGCCTCGTGAAGTCCCTCTTACGCGTCCTCTACTATCTTCGTCCCTACCGGTGGCTGGCTGTGGCCACCGTGCTCTGCGCCGCCTCGGCGACCGCCATGGAACTGGTGCCCCCCTGGTTCATCAAGGTCGTCATCGACGACGTGATCCAGGCGAATCAGCCGTCCTTGCTGCCCTGGATACTGGCCGGCCTGGTGTTGGCCTACGGGCTAAAAAATCTGTTTGCGTCCTTTCGCATCAGGCTGAACAACCGGCTGGAGCAGCAGGTCGTCCACGATCTCCGCAAGGAGGTGTTTGGGGCGCTCCAAAGGCTGTCGATCAGCTATTTTGAGAACCGTTCCACCGGCGAGATCATGTCCCGCATCTCCAACGATACGGAGCATGTCGAACGGATCTTCATCGACGGCCTGGAGGGGGTGCTCACCGCCTCCCTGACCCTGCTGGGCATCATGGTCATGCTAGTCAGTCTGAATTGGAAGCTGGCCTTATTGGCATTGGTGCCGATCCCGATCCTCGTCCTTTCCGCAAGCCGCTTTACGACCAAGGTGCACGGCTACTATCACCAGGTGAGGAAGGGCTTGGCCGAGCTGAATGCCTACCTCCAGGATGCGATCTCCGGCATCCGTGAGTCGATGGGGTTCAACCGACAGTCCTATGAGCAAGGGCGGTTTAATCGCCTGAGTCAAGAGTACAGCCAGAGCAATCTCAAGGCCATGTACCTCTGGTCGGTCTATTCCCCCAGCATGATCTTTGTCGGAAGCCTGGGGACGGTGCTGATCCTCTGGTACGGATCGGGTGAAGTCCTGGCCGGCCGCTTGACGCTCGGCGAACTGGTGCTGTTTCTGTCGTATCTCGCCCTCTTTTATGTTCCCATCAACCAAATCCATTCCGTCAACCACATGCTGCAACATGCCTTGGCTGCGAGCGAGCGCGTGTTCGAGGTGCTCGATACAATTCCAGAGGTGACAGATAAACCAGGCGTAGCGGCCCCGGCCGATCGTCTGGTAGGCGACGTCCGGTTCTCCCGGGTCCATTTTTCCTATCGGCCGGATGTGCCGGTCCTGCGGGAGGTGACTCTTTCGGTCAAGGCAGGGGAGCGGGTGGCGTTGGTCGGACCGAGCGGGGCCGGCAAAAGCACGTTGCTCAAGCTGCTGATGCGGTTTTACGACGTGAAGGGCGGATCGGTCTCGATCGACGGACACGATGTCCGCGACCTGCCCCTGGCCTTTCTCCGGAGCCAGATCGGGCTCGTGCAGCAGGAGCCGTTTTTGTTCAACGGGACCGTACGCGAGAACATTGCCTATGGCGACCTCTCGGCCGATCAGTCCCGTATCGAAGCGGTGGCGAAGGCGGCGCGGGCGCATGACTTTATTCGGGCGCTGCCGGAGGGCTATGACACCTGGAT
>DATIBM010000223.1:0-3799 GCA_035457545.1 Nitrospiraceae bacterium | reverse complement strand
TCCCCTTTCAGCCCCATGCTCCTCTGATGCCGGGACCAGGATCAGCGGCTCCGTCGGTTCCCTTTGCGCCGGGCGTGAATCCTGGCGGGCCTAGTGGACCAGGGGGTAGTTTTCGCACACGCTGAGCCCCTGACGGGATTCTTTCTTACAATTTCTCTGCCTGTTGGCCAAGCACCTTCACCTGTTCCTGAGAGAGCGTTTCGACTGGCCGGCAATCACCGTCCAGGATCGTCACCTGTCCCTCGCGCGAGACCTCGGCGGAGAAGAGTTCCTGTCCGTTTTGATCGATCAGCTTGAGACGTCCGCCCTCTTCGATCACCCTGCCGGTTTTGACGACCAGCCCATCCCGTCGGTATTCGACCCGCTTGGACGGTCCGTCCGAGACCAACACCACTTCTGTTCGCAGATCGCCGACCCGGACCGTCTTCGTGCCGTTGGACGGTGACGATTGGCTGACTTTGACCGGGTTCTGGCCCGTCCAGAATTCAATGGAGTTAAAGATGAAGGCGTCGGCCATGGTGGAGAGTGGGTACACGGGCACGATCACCAGCGCCAAGAAAATGATTTCCTTCATCCATTTCCCGCTGATCTCCCCGCTTCCCTTTACATCGCCGTTCCATTTATAGACGCTGCGCGTCAGGTTGAACGGACCATAGCAGGCGCTGGTCGTCGCGAACAGAATCGTCAGCGCCACTCCCATGACAATCGAGCGATGCGGACCAAACAGTTTCATCGGTGTTTCCTCCTTACAGGATCTAGATAGAACACGAGTGAATCTTAGCAACTCCCCGGGCAGGCGCCAGCAATTCATCCTTTCACGTTCTGACAGTGCCTCGTCGAAAACCGCCGGAATCGTTGACTCTGGGTCGCCCTCCGTTAGACTGAGACCGTTCCGATGTGTCCGCGACTCACGGCACAGTCTCCTGAGATGATCGATCTTTCCGAAATTGTCGCCGCGGACTCGATCGTGGGCGCTTCCATCCTCGGCCGCCAATCGGCCAATGCGAAGCGTAAGGTTGCGACCACGGATGCACAACTGGGCAACTCCCTGATTCAGGCTCCGGCCGTGTCAGCGACTTGGCGGGACAAACAAGATGTGAGTTGAGAATGAAGGATTCGATAAGGCAAGAGGATCAGACGATGGTGCTGGGCAGCAAGAGACCACAGGAACGGACCGCGGGATCACCCAAGGCGCGACTGGAAGTCCTATCCGGACGGACTGACTTGCCGGAATATCCCCTGACGAAACTCGTGACCGTGATCGGCTCCCAAGAGGACGCAACGGTCCGTTTAGACGGATGGTTTGCGCCCAAGGTTGCGGCCATGATCGCCAGGAGAAAGGAGACCTGGACCCTCATTCCGCCCCTTCGCGGCAAGAAGGTGTTGTTGAACCGGACTCACGTGACCACGCAGGTGGAACTGAAAGACGGGGATCAGATCGACGTGGCCGGCGTGACATTGCGGGTGTCGTTCACCTCAGCGGCCTAGACGCAAATCCCCCCTTGTCAGAACGCCCTACCCGCTCCCTCACCGATCAACGACAAGGACCTTTCGACCGGCCGGCAGGTCAGTTGTCCGGCGTTTCGACGATGTGGTTCTCGAACTTGGTGCAACCCTCGGCGAGCAGGCGGTTCGTCAACATTTCGCCCGGCCATTCGATCGGGAGATCGGCCGTGAACACCCAGACGTCGGGCGACGTCCAGACCGGCCCATGGTCTTCCGGCAGATCGGGATCGAACAAATCGGTCCAGATGGGCATGTAGACCCCGTTGCCGCATTGCGTGTGGAGATGGACGATGGTGCGGGCGCGCACGGCCGGGTCCAATTCGCGCCAGACCGCCGCCGTTTCATCAGCCAACCGGTGCAGGCGGACGGCGTTTTGCGCGTCGTAGAGCGCATAGGCGGCGTAGACCGGCGCTTCGATCATATGAGGCGCCTGGGCCAATTCCGCGCATTGTTCCATCAAGCCGGCCAACAGCGCGCGCCGATCCTGTTCTTCCATCCCCTCGGGCAGTCCCGGCTCCGTCGCCCCGATCAGCTCGAACAGCAGAAACGCGGTGTTTTCGACCGGAGGATGGAGCCGCGCCGCGACCGGCTGCGGCCGCTGCGATTCTGCCAGCAGCGACAGATGGTCATGGATCGTTTGCAGGCTGAGCAGGTCCAGCGTCGCGTCGGTCAGCAAGCGGGGCTCGACCGTGATGACCGTGCCGGGCGGCACGCGCAAATATTGGTGCAGCAGGTTTGCCGTCGCGACCGGATCGACCTTCAGGCCGAGCGGCAAGGTGAGGTTCGCCTGCAACGGCAGCGCCAGGGCGCCCATGACCGCATAGGTCGGTTTCTCGTCCGGATGGTGGAGATCCATCATCACCGAACAGGCCGCTTCGGCCAGCAGGTCGAACAGCCATTCGGCCATCTCTTCGTCCAGCGCGGCCATGACCATGAGCAGTTCCTGCTCCCGCCCCTGATCCAAGAACGCCTGGAGCGTATCGACAGCCGCATCGTTGTCCCCGTGATCGTGCCGGCGGGCGTTGATGAGGTGAATCAGGTCCCGCGTGAGGGGATCGGGACGGGTCCAACTGAACATGTGGTGCTCCTTCGAATGTCACGCCGGCTCGCGCGGGCTTGCAAACCGGCCGAGATCATGTTGCCAAAGATTGAATGGAGAGGCAAGTTTCTCAAAGTTTCATCATCGACGCATCCGATCTCATCCGGTCATGGTTACTCCCCGATGATCTTGATCAGGACGCGTTTCTTGCGCCGCCCGTCGAACTCGCCGTAGAAGATTTGTTCCCAGGGACCGAAGTCCAATCGCCCGTTGGTCAGCGCCACCACCACTTCCCGGCCCATGAGTTGGCGTTTGATGTGGGCGTCGCCGTTGTCTTCTCCCGTCAGATTATGGCGATAGGAGCCGTTCTGTGGAGCCTGCCGTTCGAGAAACTCGTCGTAGTCCTGAAGCAGGCCCGGCTCGTCGTCATTGATGTAGACGCTCGCGGTGATGTGCATGGCATTGACGAGGACGAACCCTTCCCGGATGCCGCTCTTCCGCACCGCCCCCTCCACCTGCGGCGTGATGTTCAGATAGGCGCGGCGAGTCGGCGTTTCGAACGAGAGTTCTTCCCGATAGTGTTTCATGGCGGCGGCGGACGATCCGTTGCACGATGATGCCTCACGCTCCGCCGGAGTTGCAAGCCCGCCGCCGACTCGGCTTCGAAAGTCAGCCGGATGATCGGGTCATGGCCGGATGAGGCGCGGCTCGCAATCGGATGACGGTCGGACGCATGGCCGTCGCACCTTGCTGGCACTGAGGCCTTGCATCGCATATAATTGCAGGACAAGCCCGCTCTCGACAGGATCACCCGTGCCCACTCGCCGACCGACAGTTCCCCAACTCTCGCGCAATGCGCTGACCGTGTTGGAACGGCGCTATCTCATGAAAAATCCGCAGGGACGCCTCGTCGAAACGCCGGCTCAGATGTTCCATCGCGTGGCGGCGAATATCGCCGAAGCGGAGCGGCGCTACCGCAAGCGGGTGCCGCCCGCGCGCCTGGCCCGTTCGTTCTATGAGATGATGGCGAAACTGGAGTTCCTGCCGAACTCTCCGACACTGATGAACGCCGGGGGCCGGTTGCAGCAACTCTCCGCCTGCTTTGTGCTTCCCGTCGAGGATTCGCTCGAATCGATCTATGAGACCCTCAAGCACCAGGCGCTGATCCATCAATCCGGCGGCGGCACCGGCTTCTCCTTCAGCCGGCTTCGGCCGAAGGACGACGTGGTCGCGACGACCCACGGCATCGCATCC
>DATIBM010000222.1:0-3184 GCA_035457545.1 Nitrospiraceae bacterium | reverse complement strand
GACCCGTGGCGATAGGTCACCACCGGAGTGCCGCAGGCAAGCGCTTCGATCAGCACTAAGCCGAACGACTCCGGTCGATAGGGGCAAAGCGCCGCACAGGCATTCCCCAGAAACTCGTCCTTTTCACGATCGGTAATCTCTCCGACAAACTGGATCAGTGGATCGGCGAGGAGAGGCGCAATTTCGGCCTCAAAATATTCGCGATCGACAGGGTCTACCTTGGCGGCCATCCGCAACGGCATACCCAATTGTTGAGCGATCCGGATCGCCACATCCGGCGATTTCTCAGGCGACATCCTGCCTACGAATGCAAGGTACCCCTGGGGCCTTGCATGAAACCGATATCGATCGGCCGGGATCCCGTGGTACACATTGGCCTTCCAGTTGTTGTAGCGAAAGCGCGCCCGTTGCGCATATGAAACGGAGACCACGGGGATCTCCCAGAATTCTCGATAGACCTTCTCCAATTCTGGCGCGCCCAGATACCCATGAACCGTGGTAATGACAGGGACCTCGGAGCGACGGGCAAGGGGAAAACCCACAAAGTCCATGTGAGAATGGATAATTTCGAACTGATGGGACACGTTCCACACATGTTCCAGCATCTGCGTCAATATGGCGTCCCTATTGATGAACGGCGTATGGGTCAGGGCGCGGTCGCACATGGGTACGAGTTTCGCGCTGGTGGTCGAATCGCCGCTAGCAAACAGCGTGACGTCATGACCGAGCCGGACCAGTTCTTCCACAAGGTGGAAGACCACTCGTTCCGTCCCCCCATACGTTTCCGGAGGCACACTCACGCTCAGATGGACGAGTTGAGCGACCTTCATACCAGGTCTCTCCGAACACGGCTGTTCCCGACGATCGCGCACCGGACCGCCCGCTACAGAGCGGCCAACAGGCGATTACTCTGAGTGTGGCGATGCGCCTTGTCGAAACCGTGCAAGGACATTTTTCGTGATCTGTCGGACGCTCGGATTGAGACTGGACTTTCGCAGGTTCGGCACGTTGAAATCGTCGAGCCCCCAACTCCATTGAATGGTGCCAGCTGCGAACACGATCGCCCCATTATGATGGGCATAGATCGTCATGTGGGCCAGATGCCGTCGGCCCTCAAAGGTGTATGGGGATTCGGCGAGAACCGTCGTGCCTGGTGGACCGCTTCCAAAGACTCGGTCAGCCTCGTAGCCCAAGAGGCGAGGCAAACGGTCCCCCGGCCGAAGCTCCGTACCGGTCATGGTCCAGTGGTCCGGTTTGGTGACGACAATATCAGCATCGACGGGATTGCCGTCGTACATCACGCCGATCAATGACTCCTCAGGCCGGTTGACCGGTTCGTCCCGCCAACGCACCGTCATGAGATGTCGTTTCCCCGACTCCGCCCGAGCAAAGGGATCGCGCGTTGCCGCGTCGTCTTTGTAGGAAACCATTGTGCGATCGAGCTCGCCAGTGATCGTACTTGGCTCCAACCGGATCTGCCAATAGCACACATTCCCCGAGAAAAATGCGAGGTGCACTCCGCGGTCGCGTCCACCTTCAACATGAGCGCGCATCTGCCACGTCCAATATTCGTCATGCCCGACGGAGAGCCAGCCCTTATGACGGTCTAGGAGCCGGGCATCCGCGTGCGTATCAATACTCGTGCTATAGGTGACATCATAGCCCTCCCGCTCCAACCATCGCACCATATTGTATTCCCAGCCCGAAGGCGAGGATGCATCCGTCGGGGGCACGGCATTATTAGTCAGAAAGTCGCCGGCGCCATTGCCATAGGCGGCGGCGGCATTGCTACTGATGGCATAGGGCCGGTTAAAGGACACCTTGTAGGCCCGCCGGCCCCCTGCGCTGTTGAAGTCATAGAGCGATTTCCCGCCCCAATTATTATAGGCCTGGTAGGTCGTGACGCTGGATTGGAAGAGGAAGTCAGAGGGGCGCGTCTCATCCCGAACGACAAAAATGATATAGGCTTGCGCACCGCTGATGCCCGCGGTCAATTTGGCAAGATAGATGCCGCTGACCCATTCTTCCTGATCGGTCCCGTTTCCGGCCACAAGGAGGTACGAATCCTGCCACGCACATTCAACGAGCCCTGTCTGAGGATCCATCGACGGCATCGGTTGCGAGATGCCTCGGAGAGTCACAGGCCCGTGCACCAGCCTTGCGCCGGCGCCTCCATACCACCCCATTCGATAGATCTCGAGCCTGTAAAAGCGATCCTGCGTGTGAACGTAGAACTTGATCGGGTGCCCCCGATTCACGCTGGTGAGCGAGGCATACCCCTCGATCTCGCGATGCAAGGCCGGGTTAGTCAGACGCCACTCTGTCGTGCCGGGGCGGGCATTCTCTCGTTGGACCGGATTGGTTTCAGCCCACACATCTACCTGCATGAGAAAGAGGGACCAGGTTAGCCTCAACAGGAGGCCGGCCAGCCGTGAGCACGGATGAGCCGCCACGCTTCCCGCCGACGAGTCGGATCGGGGCATCGCCGCCTCTCACTTTGGTGAGGACTTGTATCGAATCACCTTCTGAAACTTGGATGAGAGCATCGCCGTGGGCATTGCGGCTCCCAGTGCTTTCAGTCTTAGCAACTCTCTCGTCTCCGTTGGCTCGTCAAACGTGTTTCGAATCGTTTCGCATCTCCACGAGCAGGCCGGAGGGCCGCTTACGGCACCATGCGATGAGGCGTCTGAAATCGGATTCGTTTACGGAGCAACCCCGCGCTCGCCAAGACATCGCTGATAGGATTTCGACTCGTCATAGCCCTTCACGGCCCACCGGCCCTCCGAAGTCAACCTCCTCGTGGACGTTGCGCAGGGTAATGCGTTTGACCAGATCCTCCAGCCGATAGACACGGCGCAGGTGCGGCCTTAGCACAAGCGCCTCTTTTCGCACTTCGATCTCCAGATCATCTTTCACCTTGATCCCCGCTTACTGGGCGAGAGTCTTCGGTACCCGGATGGCCAAGCGGTTACCCCATTTCTGGGCGGTGGTTTTCATCTCCGCGGTCCTCCATTCCTTGACCTGGACATGGTGTAGACACTACCTGACCGCACAGTCTGGTTCAACCGAGAGGTGCGAGACAAGCGACTCAACCGAAGGTTGGAGTCTGGAGTGGAAGTTGCTGGAGGTGTCTCTCCGGCGGCGTCAATGAAGAGGGGCTTCGCCCGATGAGCCGCCGGCTCTC
>DATIBM010000221.1:0-9485 GCA_035457545.1 Nitrospiraceae bacterium | reverse complement strand
GGTCGTCTCCAACGTAGGCGGCCATCTGGCTTCCAATCTGGGGGTCGTTGAGCTGAGCGTGGCGCTGCACTACCTGCTGAATACGCCACAGGACAAGATCGTGTGGGATACCAGCAACCAGGCCTATACGCACAAACTGCTCACCGGTCGCCGCGAGCAGTTTCACACCTTGCGGCAATATGGAGGCTTGAGCGGCTTCTGCAAACGGGAGGAAAGCGAATACGACACGTTCAATGCCGGCCATGCGGGAACCGGCGTTTCCGCCGCTTACGGCATGGTCGAGGCAAGGGACCAGCAGGGGCTGAAGCACAAGGTCGTCTGTGTCGTCGGCGACGGCGCCATGACGGCGGGCATGACCTTGGAAGGGCTGCACCATGCGGGCGGGACCAACCGCGATTTCATCGTCGTACTGAACGACAACCAGATGTCGATTTCCAAGAACGTCGGGGCGATTTCGTCCTATCTCAACCGCACCTTCACCGGCGAATTTTTCACCAAGGTGCGTGAAGAAACGGCCCAATTGCTGGGCGCCATTCCCCATATCGGACCGGACATGCAGAAGATGGCGCGCCGCGCCGAAGAGTTGGCGAAGGGCATGATTTTGCCGGGCCTCCTGTTCGAGGAACTCGGGTTTCAGTATGTGGGCCCGATCGACGGCCATAATTTCGAGCACCTGTTGCCGACGCTGGAAAACGTGCTGAAGATGAGGGGGCCGGTGTTGCTCCATGTCATCACCAAGAAAGGGCTCGGGTATCAGCCCGCCGTGGACAACCCCGTGTGGTTTCATGCGTGCCCTTCCTTCGTCCGGGAGACGGGGGAGATGGCCAAGAAGGCGCCGCGCCCGAGCTATACGGCGCATGCGGTCAATACGCTGATCAAGCTGGCCAAGGAGGATCGCCGGATCGTCGCAATTACCGCCGCCATGTGCGAAGGCACCGGCCTGACCGCCTTTGAGAAGGAGTTCCCCGATCGGCTGTACGACGTCGGCATCGCCGAGCAGCATGCCGTCACCTTTGCGGCCGGGCTTGCCGCTGAAGGGATGAGGCCGGTCGTCACGATCTATTCGACCTTCCTGCAACGGTCCTACGACCAGGTCGTGCACGACGTGGCGACACAGAATCTGCCGGTCGCGTTTTGCATCGATCGCGGCGGCTTGGTGGCGGAAGACGGCACGACGCACCATGGCGCGTTTGATTTCGCCTATCTCCGTCATGTGCCGAACATGGTCGTGATGGCGCCGAAAGATGAAAACGAGTTGCAGCACATGCTCAAGACGGCTCTGTCGTACGACGGGCCGGCTTCGGTTCGTTATCCGCGGGGGACCTGTTTCGGCGTGCCGATGGATCAACAGCCGACCGTCCTCGAAATCGGCAAGGGCGAACTCTTGCGCGAGGGAACGGATGTCGCGATCGCGGCGATTGGCGTGACGGTCGGCCAGGCGGTCAAGGCCGCGGAACGGCTGGCGGAAGACGGCCTGTCCGTCGCAGTGATCAACGGGCGGTTTGTGAAGCCGCTGGACGACGAGTTGATCGCGAGTGTCGCGGGCCAGACCCGCTGTCTGGTCACGGTGGAAGAGGGATCGCGCATGGGAGGGTTTGGCTCCGCGGTGCTTGAGTCCCTGGCCGAGCAGGGGATCACCGTTCCCACAAAATTGATCGGGCTTCCGGATTGGTATATCGAGCAGGGACCGCAAGACCTGCTTCGGGAAAAGTATGGCCTGACGGCGGAAGGCATCTACCAAACCGTGAAGGGATTCTGGGAGCAGCTTTCCACCAAGGGAGGCGAGGTCCGTGCCCGCAACGTCAGGAGAGAGACCTTTTCCCTGAGGGGAGAAAGCCTGTATCACCCGGAAGGCGACGAGCAGGGGAGTTGAGGGAGCCGGTCGGGATGTTTATCCGTCGTCGAAAGACCAGACAGGTTACCATCGGGAACGTCAGGATCGGCGGGGATGCCGCGATCTCCGTCCAATCGATGACGATTCCGCACCCGAGCGATGTCACGGCGACGGTGGAGCAGATTCACCAACTGGAACAGGCCGGCTGCGAGCTGGTCCGCGTGGCGGTTCCGGACATGGAAGCGGCGGCCGCCCTTCCTAAGATCAAATCCCAGATCCACATCCCGATCATCGCGGACATTCACTTTGATTACCGGCTGGCGCTCAAGGCGGCGGAAACGGTGGATTGCGTCCGCATCAATCCTGGAAACATCGGCGCCTGGTGGAAGGTCACCGAGGTCGTGAAGGCCGTCAGCGACCGGGGCATTCCGCTCCGGATCGGCGTCAACGCCGGCTCGCTGGAACGCCACCTGCTCGACAAGTATGGGTATCCCACCGCTGAAGCATTGGCCGAGTCCGGATTGAACGCCGTACATGCGTTGGAAGATATCGGCTTCACGAATATGAAGGTGTCGTTGAAGGCGTCCGATGTCCACATGGCGGTGGATGCCTATTGGATCTTTGCCCACCAGTCGGATTATCCGCTGCACATTGGCATCACCGAAGCCGGGACCGTCTTGACCGGCGCGGTCAAATCTTCGATCGGACTGGGGTGGCTGCTGATGAACGGCATCGGGGATACGCTGCGGGTTTCACTCGCCGCCGATCCGGTTGAAGAGGTCCGCGTCGGGTTCGAGATCCTGAAGTCGCTGGAGTTGCGCCACCGCGGCATCAACGTCATCGCCTGCCCCACCTGCGGCCGGGTGGAGATCGATGTGGTGCGCATGGCCAATGAACTCGAAAAACGATTGGGCCACATCAAGACCCCGCTGAACGTGTCGGTGCTCGGTTGCGTCGTCAATGGGATCGGCGAAGGCAAGGAAGCCGATATCGGCATCGCCGGAGGCGAGGGTGTCGGAATTCTCTTCAAGAAAGGCAAGCTGGATCGGAAGGTGCCGATGGCCGACCTGATGGACACGTTGATCGCCGAAGTCGAAGTGATGGCCAAAGAAAAAGAAGCACAAGGTCATGAGGAAACTCCTCAGCCTCGAGATTCCGGGCATGACGAGAGTCCTTCAGCCTGGAATCAGTCTTTCGCTTCCCCGGAATCGACCGGCACAAGTCGCCGCGAGATCCCCGTTCTTCCATCGCGCTGATCCACGCCCGCCGCACCAAGCGGTTGAGTTCACCTTCCCACGCCCGCTATAATGCCGCGTTTGCTCTTCGCGGGGCGCCGTACCCAAGTGGCTAAGGGAGCAGTCTGCAAAACTGCGATGCAGCGGTTCGAACCCGCTCGGCGCCTCCATACCGCACTTCGTGTGGTCGGCGGGCTCTTCAGGCGTTGCCTGTCTTCATTGATGCCCGCCGGGAAACGCCTCAATTTGATTTCTTCGCTTTAACGCTGGCTTGGCATGATCCCGCGGCTCTTCAGGCGTCGCCTTCTTCATTGATGCCGCGGGAGAAATACTTGAGCAGGCGTTCGCTTTCATCTCGCACTTTCTGCGACCCGGGGGCTCTTCATTCTCGCCTGATTCTCGCCAGGTTCCAATCGCAGGTATCAGCGCCCGGGCAAATCAGCAAAATGCCTCGGTAACCTTCCTGCAATCTCGGATCAAAGAATTGCCGCGGGCAAGCTGGGGATAGGGTTGAAGCGAGGGATCAATGAACGATGCGCAGGAGAGAACCGGCTGCAAGCAGGGACCGCCAGCCTGCATGCCGGGCCTGGGCTATCGGGTTGTCCTCTACCGATTCTCGAGGCGATCACTCCACTTGGCCGGGCGCATGACCGTGGACAGCGCCGCCAAGCCGCAGATGAACGCCAACATGGCAAAACACAGGAAGAGGATCAGGGCGCCCTTCAGATCATGTGGGGAAAAGGTCCCGGTCGCCATTTCAACCTCCACCCCTAGTTTACCACGATTGGGTCCCTTTCCATCCACATCCGCAAGTCCATGGAGCTTGCGGATCGGCCTTTCGAAGGACCAGACAACAGGAGGGACAATGTCTTGTCCATACCCGTGGTTTCGAATCGACTGCCTGTTGCCCAGGTGCTGAATGCCTTGAGGCCATCATGGCGTCCTCCCGATGGTGAAACGCAGGCATTGGAACCGCCTGAGAGACACCATATCGTTCGGTGCCATGAAGAGCTATGGTGCTTTCGAGGGAAAGGCCGCGGCTTTGCGGCCTTAAAAAATTCCCGCGTAGGATTTCATGGGTCCGAAATGACCTGCCGAAAAGAGCCGAAATTCTCTAGGTTTTCCGTGTTCACTCTTGTACGAGAAGGTTTCCCCAAACTCTGTGGATAAACTTGTGTACAAGTCACAAAACACTGGTGTTCCCGCAGCAGACCACGCGGCAATGAGCGACTTGCCTATTTTTTGGGCATTGCGATCGGCCTCTATGCAACCGCAATATCTTGTGGGTTGACTTTGTTTTCAGACCTTCCTCCCACAATCTCCTGTTAAGACGTCGTAACAACCACTACCGGCCCAAACCCGCTTCCAGTGCGAGTTCCCGGATCGTCGCAGCCACAGCGAGTTATGCACAGTTTCCGATTTGCCCTGTGAACAGACGCCGTTCCGAAATGGGCTGAGAGGGGGCCACAACCGGACATGATCGGGCCTTGTTTTTGGGGCGGACCATGCGGATTTTCTCATTCAATGAGCACGGCCAAGTCTGGGACCTCCAACCCCGCATAAATTGACGCCCTTAAAAGGCCGATGGTAAGATGCCACGGCTCAATCCACAGAATTGGCCAATTTTCAGGCCGATTTCCATCTAGACCAGTGAGGAAGGAGAAAGGGATGGCCGTACCGCTTTCCCAAGCCTATACCGTCGCGAAGTATGTGCTCACCCAGAAGGCCAAGGGGATTACTCGCTACCCCCTGGTGCTGATGCTGGAGCCGTTGTTTCGCTGCAACTTAGCCTGTGCGGGGTGCGGCAAGATCCAATACCCCGACCATGTCCTGGATATGCGCCTGACCCCCCAGCAATGCTGGGCGGCGGCGGAGGAATGTGGCGCGCCCATGGTCAGCATCCCCGGAGGGGAACCGTTGATCCATCCTGAAATGCCCGAGATCGTCCGGGGATTGGTCAAACAACAGCGTTATGTGTATCTGTGCACCAACGCCTTGCTGTTGGAGCGAAAACTGGACGACTACGTCCCAAGCAAGTACCTCACGTTCAGCATCCACATGGACGGCCTCAAAGAGGAGCACGACCATGCGGTCTGCAGGGACGGCGTCTATGACGTGGCGGTCCGGGCCATCCGGGCGGCCTTGAAGCGGGGTTTCCGCGTGACCTCCAACACCACCCTGTTCGACGACGCCAAGCCGGAGCGGGTTCGGGCGTTCTTCGATGAAATGATGACATTGGGCGTCGAGGGGATGATGATTTCTCCCGGGTATAGCTATCAGAAGGCGCCGGACCAGCAACACTTCCTCAAGCGACAGCGGACGCAGGAGCTGTTCAGCGAGCTGTTGCGGGACCGGAAGCCCTCCTGGCGGTTCAACCAGTCGCCCATGTTCCTTGAATTCTTGATGGGGCATGTCGAGTACCAATGCACCCCTTGGGGCAATCCCACCTACAACGTGTTTGGATGGCAGCGGCCCTGTTATTTGCTTCAAGACGGATACGTGAAGACGTTTCGCGAACTGATGGAGGGCACCGATTGGGACCGATACGGAACCGGCCGGCACGAGAAGTGCGCCGACTGCATGGTCCATTGCGGATATGAGGCCTCCGCCGTGAACGACACCTTCGGGTCATGGGGCGGCCTGGCGCGGACCGTTCGCGCCATGGTGGCCCCGAACCGGCATGGCTCCGGCCCTTCGCTTCTTCAGCCACGACCGCCTCGACATGACGGACACGAAGTATCACGAGCCTGAAGAGAGATCGCTCCAGGCCCGGCGGTTCAAGCCGGCTTCGGAGGAGGAGCTGGCCGAGGCGATCGAATTGGCGTTCGACTATCGCGGCGATGTGCGGCTTTGGCTCCGTCACGGCGAAACCGTCGAGGGCTATCTGTTCAACCGGGTGAACTCGGGCGCCCAGCCCGGCGCCCCCTACGTCGAAATCTTCCCGGTTGATCGGGGCCTGCAGCGCCCCGCTCGAACGATTCCCTACGGTCAGATCGAGGAGATCGAGTTCAGCGGGGAAGATACGGCCAACGGCAAATCCTGGGAAGCCTGGGCCGCCAAAAAAGAATCCCAGCGACAGGCCGAAGCCGCCCGCGTGGAAGCCGAAGCCCGGGCAAGGGGGCACCTGTAAGCGACATTCCGGCGGCGCCGATTTCCACTCTGATGTTCTCCTGAACGGATCCTCCAGACGATTCCTCCCGTCCTGCGCTCCCAGCCACGGCGCTGAGCCGCACGCACTCAGCCGGCGCGGTCTCCGATGGTTCGTCTCATGCTCAGACGCTTCCGCATCGCAGGGTGACGGTTCCGCGCATACCTTGCGCCGCCGACCGCTTCTTTTTGATTTCTTGTGCGCGCGCCGCTTCAGACTCTCGCGTGTCGAAGCGAAGCCAGAGGCCTTTGGCACCGGTGTTTGTGTTGACAATAGGTGGTGCCTGTGTTAAATGTCTCGCCCTCTAAGGGGCCGGCACCCGGCGTCGCAATGATGTTGCAAGCTCGCTCTCTGCCGCTCTGGAAGCGGGGTTTTGCAATGGCGCTTCCGAAGGTAGTGCGGCAGGGTCTGGGAGCGGCCGGCGTTCTCATTGCGCTTCAGCTTGGGTGGACGCCGGCCGTGACGGCGACGCACGAAGCCGATCACCGGTTTACCGTCGAAGGGTTTGTCTGCGGAGACGGCGGGCGGCCGGTCGGCAAGAGTGAGGTGGTGGTCAAAGACCCCCGCATCTCGCTCGGGCAAACGGTCGAAACGGACGAGCGGGGATACTACAAGGCCACGCTGCATCTCCATAACGATAATCTCGGCGACGTACTCGTCATCCAGACCAGCGGAGAGGAACAGCGGACGAAGGTTCAATTCGATCCGAAAGATCTTGAAACCGAGCGGAAGGTTCGCGTCGACTTCGGGTCCGGTTGTCAACGCACGGTGGAAGGGCTGCCGGGCTGGGTCTATGTCACCGTGGCGGGCAGTTTGGTTGGAGTCGCGGTATTGACCGGCATCCGCATCATGCGGGGCAAGCAACGCGCGCAGCCGTCACGGAAACGACAGAAGAAGCAGCGACGATAAATTCAAGAGACAGACGCTGGTCCGCGGGTCGTCGGGTTGTCCTTGCCGGATCGGTTCATGACGCTGGGTGAGGATGGTGAGCGAGTGACCCTCGGCCGGTTTCGCAAGAAATAGCGCTTTTGCTTGTGCCGACGTCGTCGACCCGGGCGGAAGCGTTTTTTCATGTCTGGAGTCAGGGCCGGAATCTGTCGCCAGGACAAACGGTGCGTTGTTGCGGTCTTCATACACCTGCGGGATGAGGCACGGTCCCGCCGGACAGAAAGGAGCGAACAAGTCATTATGAAACAAGCGAGCTGGACCAGAATGACGTGGGTGCTGGGAATTGCGGGTATCGGGATCGCGCTCGCCAGTTGTGGTGAAGGAGGAGGGGAGGGGCCCATTGTTCCGCCGCCGCCCGCCCCGGCTGAGTATGCGGATAAGCACATGCCCGACGGCTGGTGGACCGATCCCAAGATCGTGGAAGAGGGGAAGGAAATCTACATCGGCGCCAAGAATCCGGACGTGAATTGTTCCAGTTGCCATGGAAAGGACGGCAAGCCGGTGAAGGCCGGAGCCAGAGATTTCCGCGTCGGCGAGCGGATGAAACTCTATTCCGACTCGGTCTGGTTCTGGCGCATCTCGGAAGGGGTGCCCAATACCAAGATGAAGGCCTGGAAGAGCAAGCTCTCGGAAGAGGATCGCTGGAAGTTAGTCGCCTTCGAACGCACGTTCGGCCTGGCCGGCAAGAGCTGGGACCCCAAGGCGAATGCATGGGTTTCGGCCGGGCAGGTGGCAAGTAAGTAGGCGTTTCCAAACAGACGAGTGGAGGGGCGACGAGACATCATGAAAGGCTGGCACCGAAATCTGCTGATCGCGATCGGTCTGCTGACGGTCTGGGGCTCGGCGGCGTATGCCCAAGTGCCCAATCCCCCGGCTGCGGAGTTTCCGTACACGGGAAACCGAACGGCGGTGTGGATCGTCGCCCAACTGCACATCCTGTTTGCCGCGTTCATCCTGGGGGCGCCGATTTTCGTGGTGATCTCCGAGTGGTTGGGATACCGGAAGCAGGATCCCCGGTACGACCGGCTGGCCAAGGAGGTGACGAAAGTCACCGTGATTCTGTACAGCATGACCGCGCTCACGGGCGGCCTCTTCATTTTCGTCCTGCTGGCGACCTATCCCCAATTCACCACATGGCTCATCAATCACTTCTTCCTCATCTTCGCGGTGATCTATCCGCTGCTCTTCATCAGCGAAACGATCGTCCTCTACCTCTATTTCTACACGTGGGACGCGATGAAGGGCGACAAGAAGGCCCGGCACATCGCCCTGGGCGTGCTGTTGAACTTGATCGGAGCGGTGACGCTCTTCGTGATCGACGGCCCGACCGCCTTCATGAACACGCCGGCCAAGGCGGAGGGCGCGTCCATCGTCGAGTTCATCCAGAGCGCCACGCTGTGGGATAAGGTCTACAACTACAGTTGGATGCCGATGAACCTGCACCGGCTGGTCGGCAACGTGACCTTCGGCGGGTTCATCGCCGGCCTCATCGCGGCCTATCAGTTCCTGGGGTCGAAGAAGGAAGAAGATCGGGCCTATTACGATTGGATGGGATTCGTTGGGAACCTCATCGGCGTGGGGGCGCTGCTGTTCCTCCCCTTCATGGGCTACCTGCTGGCCTACGAACTCTGCGACTACGACGCCTCCATCTGTCCCTACATGATGGCCGACCAACTTTCGATGTTTTTCGAGATGCAGGGCGCCGTGGTCGGGCTGCTTTTCCTCGCGAGCAACTATTACATCTGGCTGAGCATGAAGCGCATCGAGGGGGTCGAGCGCGTGCGGATGTCGCTGTTCACGCTCATCGCGATGATGGCCACGCCGTTTGTGATGACTTGGGCTTGGACGGTCTATCCGGCTCCCGACCCGACCTCCCTGGCGTTTCTGGCTCCGCTGGTGGTGCTGCCGCCTATCCTTGGAAGATTCATCCCGATGACCGTGTCCTCGCGCACGTTCATCAAGCTGGGCTTTCTGATGATCGTCATCGGGAACGCCATCTGGATGACGCCGCACGGGTTCGTCCCGACGGGCGCCAAACTGGTTGAGGAGTTGGAACTCCCGTCAGAGTGGAATTTCCTGGCCCTGATGCCGGCGAAGAATGCCGCGGCCTTCACGCTTGTGTTCGTGACGGTGCTCAACTACATCATGTACAACCGAGCGATCCGGCAGGGCACGATCGTGTGGGGCAAGATCGATTTTGCCTCGCAGTTTGTCTTGATCTTTCTGGCCTTTACCGCGATCTGGACCATGGGCCTCATGGGGGCCGTCCGCTCGCTGCTCCGGAAGTATTTCCATACGTATAATCTGGTGCCCGATTTCA